>CAYGUI010000028.1:0-2173 GCA_964353115.1 uncultured Gammaproteobacteria bacterium | reverse complement strand
TACTTTATTTCGACCCACTCCTTGTCTAGTTTCATTCAATAATTTTTCTCCTTCAATCCTTTAATTTTACCCATCATTCCCGCTTTCTTTTCCGTCATTCCCGCGCAGGCGGGAATCCAGTAAATTTACAGTATCAAGAGCTATTGCTAACTCTTCATTAGTTTTAATTACTAAAATTTGGTCACTGTCTAAATTTAAAATAGCTAATCTACTTATTATTTTTTCGCGAATCAATTTATCATTTTCGCCAATTCCGCCAGTGAAAATTACGGCATCTATTTTTCCAAGAGCCACAGCGTAAGAGCCAATATATTTAGCAACGCGATAAGCAAAAATATCACGTGCTAATTTAGCTTGGTGATTAGTATCTTCGGCTTGCTGTAATTCACGCATGTCATTACTTAAGTTTGATATGCCGAGCAACCCACTTTTTTTATTTAAAATATTATTTACTTCATCAAGATTAAAACCGCAGTTATTAACTAAATAAAATAAAATTGCCGGATCTAGATCACCAGAGCGCGTGCCCATAACTAAACCTTCAAGTGGAGTTAATCCCATGCTTGTATCGATTACTTTACCGTTTTGAATTGCCGCCATACTGCAGCCATTGCCTAAGTGTATAGTTATAAGAGATAAGCTGTCGTATTTTTTATTTAAAATTTTAGCGGCCTCGCAGCTCACATATTTATGACTAGTCCCATGAAAACCATAACGACGTATTTTATATTTTTCATAAAGTTTATATGGCAATGCATAAAGGTAACTAGTCGCTGGCATAGTTTGATGAAATGCCGTATCAAATACTGCTACTTGTGGTAACTTTGGTAAAAATTCGGTGATAATTTCTATACCCAGTAAATTTACTGGATTGTGCAGCGGAGCTAATGCAATATTTTTTTTAATCGCTGCTGTGACATTATTATTTATTAATACTGAGCTAGTAAAATCTTCACCGCCATGAACTACTCTATGTCCAATGGCGATGATTTTATCTAATAACTCTTTATTTTTTAAAATATCTAATATTTCTAATAAAGATTTTTTATAGCTATTCTCTGTAATATTTTCAATCAAGCCAGAATATATATTTTTTTGCTCTTCTGGGTTAATTACGGCATATTTTATTGACGAACTGCCACAATTTAGTACTAAAATTAACTTGCTCATAGCTAGATTATAGCAAGTTTACTGATTAAAGGCTAAAATTAATGTCTGCTGCTATAATAAAATCATGATAGAAAAGATATTACTTTATTTTCAGTACTCATACCGACGCTGGAAGGCTACTAGCAAATTTGTAGCTAAAGAATTAACAAAAAATGATCAAATTACTAATATAGCGGCGTCTTTGACATATACAACCCTGCTATCTTTAGTGCCGTTATTTACAGTAATAGTAACTATTTTGAGCGCTTTCCCATCGATAGCTGGCAAAGCTGGTGATTTGCAAGACTATATTTTTAAATTAGTGGTCCCCACGTCTCGCGAAGTAATTCAGCAATATTTAGATAACTTTGCAAAGCAAACTCAAGGCTTGACTGCAACTGGTGCAATTTTTTTAGTTGTTACATCGTTGCTACTTATTATTAGAATCGAAAAATCATTTAATATTATTTGGCATGTTCCAAAAACAAGAAATTTATTGTATGCCATTGTTATGTATTGGGGGATCTTAACGCTGGGACCGCTAGTAATGTCTGTTGGATTTGCATCAACAACATATATAACCTCACTTGAGCTTTTTCAAACTACAACTAAACAATTTTCAGAAACTTACACCTTTTTTCTCGCGGCAATTCCATTTTTTATAAATTGGATTGCTTTTACACTCCTCTACACAATAGTTCCCAATGCAACAGTTTCACCGCGTAACTCAATGGTTGGTGCTTTTATCGCGGCATTAACATTTGAAATAGCAAAAAGTGGATTTGTTTATTATGTGACTAATTTTTTTAAATATCAGGTTATTTACGGAGCATTAGCAACAATCCCAATATTTTTAATTTGGATTTATATTTCCTGGGTAATTGTCATTATTGGGGCAGAAATAACTTACGCCTTATCGCTACCATTTTTACAAGCCGATGATGGAAAGCCTAATCATTTTATTCAAGGTTACAATATTTTAGGTGTCTTATGGCGCGCTCAAGTTAGCGGTAAAACATTAACT
>CAYGUI010000027.1:0-16996 GCA_964353115.1 uncultured Gammaproteobacteria bacterium | reverse complement strand
TTCTACTTTTTGAGCAAATAATGTATTAGTACACAACAGCATACTTAAAACTATCAAAAGATGGGTTTTCATCATGATGTTATTGTCTAATAAAACAACTATGAAGTTTAAATATTACAATAAATCTATACACAATTTAATTATGAAAAATGTAGCATCCTAATATTTTGAAGTAATAACGTGATAAAGCTTCAAGGGGCATAACACATAAATTCGCGTTTCACCTAAGATATACCTATCATTAAAGAAGCCACTTTACCCTCCTTGCTTTTTAAACAACACAAAAACGATCTCTCCTACATAAACACCAATCCCAATTTCAACCAGGGTGAGCATTGCGCTCATTTGTTTAAAATCAAGCGTTCCAGCAGGCTTTAATATAAGAACCAATGCAATGGCAAGAGTATAAATTACTAACCAAAAATAGGCCATATTCTTGAAGTGGTGAGTAACTAATTTTTCTGTAATTTCGGGCTTTATATGTACATACCGATAATAAGTGCTATCTCTAACCATCAATACGGTATAGGCTGTAAAGAGTGGTATTAATAATGAGGCTGTGCCAATGAATTGATCTACAGTAAATCCACCAGAATCCCATAAGATAAATAATAAAGTGAGGACTAGGACCTTACTAGCAACCATAAAACGAAGCACATATCGTTTTAACTTACTTTCTCGTATTCCCATTGTCCGCTTATTAGGTTCCTGCTTTTTTGTAATAGCGGGCAGATTATTCACTAAATCTAAAAAAGCCAGGTTTATTCTATTTCGAGTTCTGGCTAAATCATCATAATCAACTACACCTAACAAGTTATCTTTTTTGAATTGATTATATTGCGCAAATAGATTCACACCTATATTATGTAAGTTAAGTAGTTCTTCTGTACTTGTATAATTGAGATAAAGCTGAAAGGCATTGTCCAAATCTGCTTTTGCAATCAACATTTGAATTTCACTCTTCCTGTCTAACTTATCTTCCATGCTACTATTTCTTAATTTCTTTCCTTATTTCTTCAATAAATTTATTATCTTTGCTATTAAATTTTTCTAATAAATATTCTTTAGAAAAATCAACATGCCGTAAAACATCGCAAATTTTTTCTGCTTTTTCTAGATGCTCAATCGTATAGCTATTTTCATCAAAAACAATATTGGCGCTGTTAGGATCACCAAATAAATTATGCAAATCACCTAAAATTTCCTGATATGCGCCAATTAAGAAAAATCCTAATAAATAATTATGTTTTTTAAAATCTGGAAGTGGCAAAGTTTTTTCAACTCCATGAATATCAACATAGTTATCGATTGCTCCATCAGAATCACAAGTTAAGTCATGAACTATTGCACGCATAGAAAGATTTTGATCTAAACTACTAAGCGGCATAATTGGAAAAACTTGATCTAACCCCCAAACATCTGGCAGTGATTGAAAAATAGAAAAATTACAAATAAATTTATGCGCCAATTTTTCATTAAGATCATCTATTAGATCTCGATGATTTCTATTATTAATATCTAATGCGCCATGTATTTTTTTACACATAGCGTAATAATAATTGTCTACTTCGCTGCGCTTTATTAGGTCTATTTTATTTTTATTAAAATCTTGTTGTGCTTGTTTATAATTTTTATTTAATTCATCCCAAATTTTTAGTGCATTTTTAGAATTAATTTCTATTTCTTGCTCGTCAACCCCAATGCTCTCAACATTTAAAATATCAGTAACAAGTACTGCATGGTGAGAAACCATCGCTCGTCCACATTCAGTAATAATGCGCGGATAATTTTTATCAATATTATTTTTTAATAACTTGGTTATTAACTCAGCATATTCAGCAATACTGTAATTACGAGAAAAATAATGCTCAGAATGTGTGCCAGTATAGTCAATACCAACGCCACCACCCATATCGATAGTGTCAAGATGAGCGCCAAGTTTACTGATTTCGTTAAAATATTGAATGCTTTCTAAAATTCCTTGCTCTAAATCATCCAGGTCAGCAATTTGTGAGCCGATATGAAAATGTAATAATTTTAAATTATTTAAAAAATTATGCTCTTTAAGAGTGTTGATTGCTTCTAAAATTTGACTAGCAGATAAACCAAATTTACCTTTAAAGCCACCAGTGTTTTGCCATAAGCCGCGACCAATTGAAGAGAGTCTCAATCTTATGCCGATTCGTGGATTAATATTTATTTTTTTAGCTTCGCTGATTACCAAATCAAGCTCTGATAATTTTTCAACAATAATATTAACTTCAAAACCCATTTGCTGGCCGATTAACGCCAGTCTAATATAATCGCGATCCTTAAAGCCATTACAGATAATTAAGTTTTTGTCAGGATCACCAGCAGCTAAAACAGCTAGTAATTCTGGCTTGCTACCAGCTTCAAGGCCAATATTGTTTGGATTTTCTAGTAAATACTCAACAACTTTGCGCTCTTGATTAACTTTTATAGGATAGGCAGCGCAATAAGAGCCATTGTAATCGTGCTTTTCAAAAGCTGATTTGAAAGCTCCAAAAAATTCATCTACTTTGTGCTCTAAGATATCGCTAAAGCGTAATAATAATGGAAAGCTTAGCCCTTGTTCTTTACAGCTTTCTACAACCTGATTAAATGGAATAAGCGAGTTATTTTGGTGGTTTTTAATACAAAGTTCGCCGGCATTATTAATGTCAAAATAGCCGTCACTCCAACCAGTGATATTGTAAGTTTCGCGTGATTTTTGAATAAGATCTTGGTGCTTCATGGGTTGTTATGATATCTTATATCTCTTTTTAAGTAAATGATATTCAGGTAAATTACAATGTCACAAGTTATAGATAATATTAATAAAAATCAATGGTTTACTGAAATAGTACCTCATTCGGGCACCGCTTTTTCCTTTAAAATTAATAAAAAACTTGATGAAATGCAAAGCGAATTTCAAAAAGTTGAAATATTTGAAACCGAGCATTTTGGTAATTTAATGACCATTGATGGTTTTGTGATGTTAACTACACGTGATAATTTTTTATATCATGAAATGATGTCTCATCCGGCATTATTTACCCATCCTAATCCAGAAAACGTTGTAATTATTGGTGGTGGTGACTGTGGTACTTTACAGCAAGTTTTAAGGCATGAAGCTGTTAAATCAGCTATTCAAATTGATATAGATGAAGCTGTTACTATTTTAGCGAGAAAATATTTTCCGGAATTATGTGAAAATAATATTGATCCACGTGCAGAGCTCGCATTTCTTGATGGTATTCAATGGATGAGAGAAGCGCCTGACGATAGTATTGATATTATTATTGTTGACTCAACAGAAGCTACTGATGAAGGTGGTCCAGCTGAAGGTTTATTTAATTTGGAGTTTTATCAAAACTGTCGAAGAGCTTTAAAAGATGATGGAATTTTGATTCAACAAAGTGAATCGCCATTAATTAACTTAGAAAATGTGATTCGTCCAATGCATAAAAATATGCAGCAAGTTGGATTTGATAATACAAAAACATTATTTTTCCCACAGCCATGCTATCCAACAGGTTGGTGGTCAGCAACAATGGCAAGTAATTTAGATTTAAATAATTTCCGTGAGGAAGATGCGCAGAATAAAGAATTTGAAACTAAATACTACAATTCAGCAATTCATAAAGGGGCTTTGGCTAGTCCAGAGTTTTTTTGAAATAAAAACCCCTCGGCGCTAATGCGCCGACCCCCTTTAAGAAAGGGGGAGATAAGAAAGGGCGGTGGATATTCTCCCCTTTAAGAAAGGGGAGATGTCGGCGTTAGCCGACAGAGGGGTTTTAACTTTTAGAAGGCGTATAAATTTATAAAACCCTCTCAACACCATTTTGAGTCGCCATTAAAATAACATCTGCTGGGCGTATAGCAAAAATACCATTTGTTACTACACCAGCAATATTATTAATTTCTTGCTCTTTTACTGCAGGCTCACGCAAATCATAGTTTCTTAAATCAAGTATTTCATGGCCATTGTCAGTGCGATAATTTTCACGAAAATCTGGCTCAGCTCTTGGAAATATTTTCTTTAATTGATGAGCAACACTACTTCTTGCCATATCAATTACTTCGATTGGCAATGGGAAATTACCAAGTTTTTCTACTAATTTTGATTCATCAATGATTAAAACGAATTCATCAGCGGCATTTGCTAATATTTTTTCGCAAGTTAAAGCACCGCCACCACCTTTTATGGCGTGACCGTATTTATTGCATTCATCTGCGCCGTCAACATAAACCGATAATTTACCAACTTCTTTTAAATCAAAAACGCTAATACCAGCAGCAGTTAATAATTTTGTTGATGCTTTAGAGCTTGAAACAGCTCCTTTTATTTGGTCTTTAAACTCTGATAATTCTGCTATAAAATAATTTACTGTGCTTCCAGTACCAACACCTATGATGTTGTCTTCTAATAAATTATTTTTATTTAAGTATTCTATAGCAGCATGTGCTGCTTCTCTTTTTAATTCGTTTTGATCCATTGCTCTGCTATATTTAGTTTTTCCAAAAATTCTTCTTTTGAAGGCTTAGATATTATTCTAGCACCTGTAATCTCTCGTTTGTTAGCAAAAAATAAAATACTTGGTGGATTAAAAACACCTAATTTTTGCATTAGCTTTTTATCTTGGTTGCTGTACTTTGTTATATCTGCTTTTAAGACTTGTACATTCTTCAGTTTTTCTTCAACGTCGTTATTTTCTAATATTTCACGTTGTAAAATTTTACATTCAACACACCAGTCAGCATAAAAATCAAGCATGATAATTTTATTTTTTGGAGCTCGAGCAAGTACTCTTTCAAGCTCAGCATAATTATTTATTTTTTGATAATTTTTATGAAAAATTGTTTTAGATAAATTACTATTTGTAATGGCATTATTTAATGGATGAAAAATATCAGTACCATTTAATGTCGCGCCGATTATTAATAACAAGCCATAAAGGCCAAAAATAAGACCAATGCCTTTTTTAAATAATAAAATAGTTGTTTCAGCTCTTTCTAATAATCCTAGTTGAACTGCGCATAGTAATAATAAAACACCCCATAAAACTAAAATAATTTGTCCTGGTAAAATTCGCGCCAATAAATAAATACTTATACCAATTAAAACGACGCCTAAAGTATTTTTAATACTATTCATCCAGCCGCCAGCTTTAGGTAATAAATTGCCGAATGATGCGCCGATTAGTATCAGCGGTATTCCCATTCCAATACCCAGTAAGTACAGTGCTACTCCGCCAATTAGCATATTCCCAGTATTTGCAATATAAATTAATGCTCCAGCTAATGGTGCGCTAATACATGGAGAGACTATTAGTGATGAAACAAAACCCATTATAAAAGCACCAGCTACTGAGCCTTGTTTTTGTTTGCGTCTAAAATGATCTATTTTATCTTCAAAGCCATGCGGTAATTGCAAATTAAAAACACCAAACATGCTAAGAGCAAGTATAAAAAATATAATACTGGTTAAGGTTATGATCCATGGTCGCTGTAACTCAGCTGTTAAATTTGCACCGCCAGAGGCAATTAATAAGCCTGCAAGAGCATAAGCAACTGACATACCTTGGACGTAGCTAAAGGATAAAATAAAACCTTTACGAGTCGAATGCTCTTTTTGTCCAATTATTATGCGAGATAAAATTGGTAAAATTGGTAATACACAAGGAGTAAAGCTTAATAAAATACCTAATGCTAAAAATCCTAGTGATATTAGGAAAATATTATTATTTTGTAGTAAATCAAGGGCTGAGTTTTGTTCTTTATTTTCAATAAATAAATTAAAGTTTTTCTTCTGCGGCGGATAGCAAACACCATATTTTGAGCAACCTTGATAATTTATAGTTAAAGCAAATTTTGCTGCTTTTGTAGTTTGGTATGGAATAGTGATAATAAAATTGCCATGCAATGCAACATAATCGCCTAGTTCTTCGTCATGTTTTTTTGTGCTGTTAGCAGGATTGCTTGGAAAATTTGGTGTGCCTAATTTAATACTAGAATTGTTAGTGCTAAATTTAAATTTATCTTGATATAAATAAGTCGAGTTATCTGTTTGGGTTGATACTAAAATCTTATTGTCTTTAATTTCAGCTTGAATCTTAAATGCTTGCTCTGCGGGAATTACTTTATTATTACTGTTGTTTGATTTTAGGGTATCGAGAATGTTTGCGTGGGAAGTTAAAGATAATAGTGATAATAATAAAACCCCCACGCCTTTGGCGTTGCCCCCTTTACAAAAGGGGGATAAACGCGTTAGCGCCAAAATATAATTTTCAAACAATTTAAGCACCGGCAGCCCCCTTTAATTCATTAATAAATTTTAAATTTTTCAATTGATCTTTATAAATAATATTTTCTGAATATTCGGCTAAAATTTTTACGTTGTATTTTCTTGCAAATACTTCTAAGTCATCAGCGATGCCGTCGATATTTGATTCACATAGTATTAAATTAAAATTTTTATCTTTACAGCTTTTTAAAAAAGTATCTAGATTTTGCAAAATATTAGTAAAGTTAGGAATAAAATTAACTTCAGTTATACCTAAAGAAAATTTCATATCATAAAAATGATCTTTATTTAAATTAGAGAATATTTGTACAGCTTTTAAATTTATATAAGGGCAATTAGTTTTTAGTTCACGCATGGATTTTAGTTATTGTCGTAATTTTTGTTGTAATTCAATTCCTTTTTGATGATTAGCACTGCCATTTTTAATATCAGCACTTTCATTATAGGTTATATATGCATTATTGATTTGACTATGACTTAATGTCGCGGATACATCACGTCGTTCATCTTCTGATAAAAATCTTATATGCTTAGTAACTTCAGAAAAATATTTATCAACAGCGACAGAATCAGAATTTTTTAGATCATCAATGTATTGCTGCATATTGTTTTTTCCTGCAGATAATAATATTAATTGATCAATTGGAATATGCTCAATTCTATCTTGGGTAATTAAGCTAGATAAGTCTGCGCCTAATAAATATTTTAAAAATTTATTAGCCTGATTTTTGGCTAATTTGCCACGTAGATTTTTTTGCGGATCATTATATAAATTATGATAAAAATCACATAACTTATTGCCATAAGGTAAAAAATTTGTATCAAATAATTTTGCGATTTTTTTAAGCTCTGTATTTCTAAGAGAGTTTATTAAATAGTTAAGAGTAGAAAAGCTTATAAATTCACAGTTTTTATTGGTTAAAAATATTTGTGGAGTAATTAGCTGCGATGTTTGCAAAAATATAATTAAGTAGGTCATTAACCGAATATCGCTACATAAAATTTTTGCTTTATCCTTACGATTTATTAATTTGTATTGACTAGCTTTTTGTACTAAATCTAAAGCATAGCGCTTAATTTCGCTATCTGTTAAATCAGTTAATTTATCTTCTTCAAAAGTAATGGCAACCGCATTGGCTTCTTCATCTACTTTTACATAAAATGGCACGGTTTTTTTAGGTGCAACTATCGATAAGAAAGAGATAGCGCGCTCAAGAGGGTTGTTGTTATAAACAGCTTCAAAATTAGCGCTAGTAGATTTGCTTTCAGAGCTATTTATACTGATGCATATTATATTTGAGTTATTTATATCGAGTGTTTGAATAAATAATTGATCAATATAATTTATTAGACTTTGAGTTTTTTCATTACTGGCCAAAGTAATAGCCAAGTCTTCAATAGTATTGCTATCAGAAAATATACTTTGATTTTCTAAAAAATTTTCAAGCGTAGACTCTTCAGCTGTATATTCAGATATAGAGTTCTCAGTTCGCTCTTTATAAGCTAATAATGCTCTTAGAAAGTCATTACTTGCATCGTTAAGGTCTTTATTAAAATCAGAATTTTGATTATTGGCAAGCTTTTCTAGTTTATGACTGTTAATATTAAACACCAGCCATTTATTGCAAAATAAGCAGGCGTTTTTGAGTTCGATTAGCTTTTGGGCAATTTTTTGTTGTGTATCCATTTAAATATAATACTACAAAAAATTATCGCCAAAGAAGTAAGTTTCTTCTTGATTTTTTACTTATTGTCACCATATCAATCAATGTCTTTGGTTAAATTAATCAAAAATTGTAATTAGGAGTGAAAAATTTATGAATATCAGACCCTTACATGATCGTGTGATCGTGAAACGTGAAGAATTAGAAAAAACTAGCGCAGGCGGCATTGTACTTCCAGACTCTGCTAAAGAGAAGCCGGTTCGTGGTAAGGTAATTGCCGTTGGTAGTGGTAAAGCTATGGATAATGGTGACGTTCGTCCATTAGATGTAAAAGTTGGTGATACAGTATTATTCGGCAAATATTCTGGCACTGAAGTTAAGGTGTCTGAAGAAGAATTGCTAGTAATGCGCGAAGAAGACATCATGGGCATAATAGAAGGTTAATTTAAGAGGTAAATTATGGCAAAAGATATAAGCTTTGGTGTAAATGCCAGAGACAAAATGAAAGCAGGTGTTGATAAACTTGCTAATGCAGTAAAAGTAACTTTAGGTCCAAAAGGACGTAACGTTGTAATTGAAAAATCTTTCGGTGCTCCAGCTATTACTAAAGATGGTGTTTCTGTAGCAAAAGAAATCGAATTAAAAGATAAGCACGAAAATAGTGGCGCGCAAATGGTAAAAGAAGTTGCGAGCAGAACTGCTGATAATGCTGGTGACGGTACAACTACTGCAACAGTATTAGCTCAAGCTATTTTTGCTGAAGGCTCTAAACTTAATGCTGCTGGAATGGATCCTATGAGCTTAAAGCGCGGTATCGATTTAGCGACAGAAGCCGTTGTTAATAGCTTAAAAGAAATGTCAAAACCATGTGATGACAATAAATCTATTGCGCAAGTTGCAACTATTTCAGCCAATTCTGATAAAACAATTGGCGACATTATTGCTGCAGCAATGGAAAAAGTTGGTAAAGATGGTGTTATAACTGTTGAAGAAGGCTCTAGCTTAAAAGATGAGTTAGAAGTTGTTGAAGGTATGCAGTTTGATCGTGGATATTTATCTCCATACTTTATTAACAATCAGCAAAACATGAGCTGTGAATTGGAAAATCCGTTTATATTATTAGTTGATAAAAAAATCAGCAATATTCGCGATATGCTTTCAGTTCTTGAAGCAGTAGCTAAAGGCGGTAGATCATTATTAATTATCGCAGAAGATGTTGAAGGTGAAGCTTTAGCAACTTTAGTTGTTAATTCTATGCGCGGTATCGTAAAAGTTTGTGCTGTTAAAGCTCCAGGCTTTGGTGATCGTCGTAAAGCTATGTTAGAAGATATTGCTATTTTAACTGGTGCTAAAGTAATTTCTGAAGAAGTTGGCTTAACTTTAGAAGGAACTACTGTTGATGATTTAGGAAGCGCGAAGAAAATAATTGTAACTAAAGATAATACAATTATTATTGATGGCGCTGGTAATCCAGCTGATATCGATGCTCGTGTAAATCAAGTTCGTGCACAAATCAAAGATACTTCTTCTGATTATGACAAAGAAAAATTACAAGAGCGTGTAGCTAAATTAGCTGGTGGTGTAGCAGTAATTAAAGTTGGTGCTGCAACAGAAGTTGAAATGAAAGAGAAAAAAGATCGCGTTGACGATGCTCTTCATGCTACTCGTGCAGCGGTTGAAGAAGGAATCGTTCCTGGTGGTGGTGTTGCGTTAGTTCGTGCTCGTAAAGCTCTTGATGGCTTAAAAGGCGAAAACCGTGACCAAGATGCAGGTGTGGATATTATTCGCCGTGCAATCGAAGCTCCACTTCGTCAAATCGTAGCTAATGCTGGCGGAGAATCATCTGTTGTATTAAATAAAGTTGCTGAAGGAACTGACAATTTTGGTTACAATGCAGCAAATGGTGAGTTTGGTGATATGATTGAATTTGGTATCATTGATCCAACTAAGGTTGTGCGTAACGCTCTACAAAATGCGGCTTCAATTTCTGGATTATTAATTACTACTGAAGCTATGGTAGTAGAAATTAAGGATGAAAAAGAAGCTGGCCCTGATATGAGTGCTATGGGCGGCATGGGTGGAATGGGAGGTATGGGCGGAATGATGTAATTCTGTCTTGCTTTCGCCCCCCTGGCGCTTATGCACCAGGGGGGATTTTTTAAATAAAAAATTTTATGAATAAGAAAATTGAAGCTTGCAAAGAAAAAGTATACGTAATTACTAAAAAAGATTTACCTTTATCTTGTCCAACTGATGACATGACGTTATGGAATGCTCATCCAAAAGTGTATTTAGCAATTGAAGAGGCAGGCGGTAAAATTATTTGCCCGTATTGCGATGCTAAATATGTTTTAAAAGAAAATGATTAGAGTTCTACTCTATGATTTATTAACTATATTTTTAGTACCTTTTTATATTATATTTTCTGCTATAAAACAAAAAGAATCTTTGGCGCGAGTTAGGGATAAATTATTTTGTTTTAATATAAATTACAAACCTTGCGATGTTATTTTACATGCGGTATCAGTTGGTGAATTTCAATCTGTTATTTCATTAATTGATGATCTAAATAAAAGTTTAAAAGTTTTAGTTACCAATAATACTATCTGAAGTTATAAAATTATTAATAAAAATCCAAATATCTCCCATAGATTTCTGCCGTTTGATATTAGTTTTTTAATTAATATATTTTTAAATAAAACTAAGCCAAAATTAATATGTCTTGTAGATACAGAAATTTGGCCCAACTTAATTCGCCTGGCCCATAAAAAAAATATTAAAGTAATAATTTTAAATGGAAGAATATCGGATAAGTCATATAAAAATTATAAAAAGCTTAAATTTTTATTTAAAAAGACTGTTAGTAAAATAAATTTTATTTGCTCTCAATCAGAAATTGATTCAAAAAGATTTAATGATCTTGGTGTTGATAAGGAAAAAATACAGGTTTTGGGTAATATTAAATTTGATTTAAAAATCCCGAATGATCAATTAGAGCTAGGGAGATCTGTAAAAAATAATTTATTCAAAAATAAAATAATATTATCTGCTATAAGCACTCATGATGGCGAGGAGCAAATAATTTTAGATTGTTTTAATGAATTATCTAAAAAATATCCTAACCTAGTTCTTTGTTTAGTACCACGACATCCAGAAAGATTTTGTTTAGTCTTTAATTTATGTAAAGAAAATAAAATTAATGTTGCGAAAAAAAGTGCAATTAAAAGTTGTGATGTATTAGTTGGAGATACCATGGGTGAAATATTCTTTTACTTGGCTCTAAGCGACATTATATTTGTTGGTGGTAGTTTGGTTCCGACTGGTGGCCATAATGTGGTTGAGCCAGCTGCTTTAGGATTGCCAATTATCACAGGCCCATATACTCATAATTTTCGTAAAATTATAGAAAGTTTTAAAGCTAATGACGCTATTTTTCAATTAAAAGAAATCTCTGAATTAAATAATCAAATAATTAATTTGTTAGAAAACAAAGAGTTAGCTAATAAAATTGGAAATAATGCTCGTACTTTAGTTAAAAAAAATAGCGGTGCAAAAGAGCGATGCTTGAAAATCATCCACAGCATGGTTGATTTTTAACCATTAGTTGGTTATATTTATATAATGATTAATCGTAATATTCTAACTAAAATTATTGCTGCTCTACACGATACTCCTGTTATATTTTTATCCGGGTCTCGTCAAACAGGGAAAAGTACAATTGCCAAAGAATTGATTGCAAAAGGGCTTTTAGATCAATATGTTACTTTGGATAATATTACAATATTAGAAGCAGCTAAATTTGATCCTAGGGCATTTGTTAGGCAATATGCTGGAAAAAAATTAGTTATTGATGAAATTCAACGCGCGCCAGAGTTATTATTAGCTATAAAAGAAATAGTTGATGAAAAACGTGTGCCTGGAAACTTTTTTTTAACAGGATCAGCCAATGTAATGCTTTTACCAAAAGTAGCAGAATCTTTGGCTGGGAGAATGCAGATTATTAACTTATGGCCTTTATCAATACAAGAAATACTAGGAGGTTCAAAGTCTCGTATTGATCAGTTATTTAGTGGTGGTTTACAAAAGTCTGATAATCAATTTATAAAACACAATATTTTTTCAAATATTTTGACTGGTGGGTATCCAGAAGCTACGGTACGCTATGATTTGGTGCGTCGAGAAGATTGGTTTGATTCTTATTTAAATGCCATAGTTCAACGCGACATTCGTGAAATTGCTAATATAGAAGATTTAACTTTATTACCAAAATTATTAAATTTAATTGCAACTCGCAGTGCGACATTAGTAAATTATTCTGAATTAGCTCGCAGCTCCAGAATTCCAGAGACTTCTTTAAAACGCTACATTTCTTTGTTAGAAAGTGTTTTTTTAGTTCATAAAATTCCAGCTTGGTCACAAAATTTATCCAAGCGTTTAGTAAAATCGCCAAAATTAATATTGAATGATACAGGTTTAATGTCTTTTTTATTAGGATTAAATCAAACAGAATTAGATAAAGATGTGAATCTGAAAGGACAATTATTTGAGGTTTTTGTAATTATTGAAATCTTAAAACAAATGACATGGTCTAGCACAAGAGCAAGTGCATATCATTACAGAACACAAAATAGACAAGAAATAGATTTAATATTAGAAAATAGACGAGGCGAAGTTATCGCAATAGAAATTAAAGCTAAAACAACTATTAAGCAAAAAGATTTTGTAACAATGAGTGACTTATCAAATGAGATTGGTGATAAATTTTTGGGCGGTTACATCGTTTATTTAGGCAATGATATATTATCATTCGGAGAAAAGTTATTTCTCATTCCAGCAAATTTAGTATTGTGTTAAAATTTTTTCATGAAAAATCTTAATCTCCAACAACTTAATCCAGCTCAACATCAAGCAGTAACTGCACCGAATAAAAATATTTTAGTTTTAGCGGGTGCTGGAAGTGGTAAAACAGGTGTTTTGGTGCAACGTATTGCATGGCTTATTCGCGAGCAGCAAGTGTCACCGTTATCAATTTTGGCGGTAACTTTTACTAATAAAGCAGCTAATGAAATGAAAAAGCGTATTGAATCTGCGCTTGGTATTTCCGCTAAAAATATGTGGATTGGAACTTTTCACGGTATTGCGCATCGCTTATTGCGAATTCATCACGAGGCATTAAATTTGCCGGATAATTTCCAAATTTTAGATGTTGATGATAGCTTGCGATTAATTAAAAAAATTCAAAAAGAACTGAGCATTGATGATACGCATTTTGTTCCCAAAGAAACTATGTATTTTATTAATAAAAGTAAAGAAAATGGTTTGCGAGCAAAAAATATAAATGCAATTGATAATAACGAAAGAGTTTTACAACGTATTTATCATATGTACGAAGAGCATTGTTTTAACAATGGTTTAGTTGATTTCACTGAACTATTATTGCGAGCAAAAGAATTATGGAAAGATAATGCTGATATTCGTACGAAATATCAAGAGCGCTTTCGTCATGTTTTAATCGACGAATTTCAAGATACTAATAAACTGCAATATTCATGGCTTAAATTATTAGCGACTAAGAATAACCATTTTATGGTGGTTGGTGATGATGATCAGTCAATTTATGGCTGGCGTGGCGCATGTATTGAAAATATTCATAAATTTACTACTGAATTTGATGATTGCGAAGTTATACGCTTAGAGCAAAATTATCGCTCTACTAAATTAATTCTTGATGCAGCTAATGCCTTGATTAAAAAAAATCCTGAGCGCATGGGTAAGGACTTATGGACTGAGCATGCTTCTGGTGACAAAATAGCTTTGTATCATGCATATAACGAAATCGATGAAGCGCGTTATGTTGCCGATATAATAAAAAAATATAAAGATCGCAGATTGCCGTTGCGTGAAATTGCAATTTTATACCGCTCCAACGCACAGTCTCGTGTATTTGAGGAAGAGTTAATATTGCGAGGGGTGCCTTATAGAATTTATGGTGGCTTGCGCTTTTTTGAACGCGCTGAAATTAAAGATGCCTTGGCATATTTACGTTTAATTACTAATCATCATGATAATGCTGCTTTTGAGCGAATTGTTAACTGGCCAACGCGTGGTATTGGTGAAAAAAGTTTATCTGTTGTGCGTAATTTAGCGCGAGAGAATAATATTTCATTATGGCAAGCAACGCAGCAAATATTTGATTTAAAATTATTAACACCGCGAGCAATAACTGGATTAAAAACCTTTCATGATTTAATTTTAAATCTTAAAAAAATGATTGAAAATGTCGATCTTGATAAAAAAATAGAATTAGTTACAAAGCATAGTGGTTTAATCGCGCAATATCAAAAAGAAAAGGGTGAGCGTGGGCAAAGTAGAATTGAAAACTTACAAGAGTTGGTAACTGCTAGTAATCAATTCGATTCTTCGCAATACCCTGATATTGAGCCTTTAACTGCATTTTTAGCGCATGCTGTACTAGAAGCTGGTGAGGCTCAAGCACCTGAATTTGAAGATTATGTTAATTTAATGACGTTACATTCTGCCAAAGGTTTAGAGTTTGATTGTGTGTTTTTAGTTGGTATGGAAGAAGGATTATTTCCACATCGCATGGCACTATATGATGATTTTCGCCAAGAGGAAGAGCGCAGGCTATGCTACGTTGGCATTACCCGTGCGAAAAGAAATTTACATATGAGTTTTGCTGAATATCGGCGTTTATATGGTCGTGAAGAATATAATATGCCATCGCGCTTTTTACGCGAAGTCCCGCAAGAGTTGTTTTATAGTGTGAGAGAAGAAGCAAATGTTTACTAATGATTTTATTTTAAATTTAGCAGAAAAAATATCTAAAAATCTTCCAGATGCTGCTGGAAAATTAAAAGATGATTTTTTAGATAATACTAAAGCAGTGCTTCAAGAGGCTTTTGCTAAATTAGATTTGGTTACCCGTGAAGAGTTTGAAGTGCAGAAAAAAGTTTTAGCAAGATTGCAGGAAAAAATTAATTCATTGCATTAATAATTTTTTCTGGAACACAAGATTTCATAAATTCAGTCATTTTTGAACTATCATTGCTTGGATAAAATTCGATCATTAATTTATTAAATTCTAATTTTTTGGTAATAGGAATTGTAATAATTGGTAAGCCCTGACTTAATAAGATTCCATTCATAATAAATCTTCCCATACGTTTATTAACATCATAAAAAAATTGATTACGAGCCATTTGTAAAAAAATAAAAATAGCTCGATCATAAATATCAGCGATATTTTCAGAGTTAGCAATCATTTTTTTCCAGCTTTCATCTAATTTATTATACTCTGGCGGAATAAATTCAGTTCCTGCAATAGAAACTCCGCCATCACGGAATTCTCCCCAGGTTAAAGATTCTTCAAAAGCCGCTATTTTGTGTAATTTACAGGCATATTCTTTTGATAAACTAAAGCTACCTATTGATACAGAATTAAATAAAAAATCAAAAGCCCTTTTTTGATTTAAGGTTATGTTTTGATCAGTAATTTTATGTCCGCCGACAGTGATTCCATCTAATAGGGTCTGAACTTCGGGGACAGTATAATTAATATCTTCTAAGTTAACGGTATCGCAAATTAATTCTGCTAAGATTTTTTTAGCAAGCATTAAGGCTTTTTCTTTATTTGGTTTAATCTTGTTCAATTGCATAATGTTCAAAGCTATATTTTAATTCAGGGTATTTAGTTAATTTTTTATCTTCGCGTGGAATAAGTGGTTTCCACCAGTGATCATTCTCTAAATACCATTGTATGGTACTGGTTAGCCCCTTTTCTAAATTTATTTTGCAAGCAAAATCAAGCTCACAGCTTATTTTATGCGGATCAAGAGCATAATGTCTGTCATGTCCTGGCCTGTCTGTAACGTGCTTAATCAAAAATCTTGCGGGGATATTATAAGCAGGATAAGAGCGTGGATATTTTGCGCGCAGGATAGCATTATCTTCAAACATGTCATCCATTATTTTACAAATTTTCTTAATTAAATCGATATTTGTAGTCTGTTTATAAAATCCGCCTATGTTATAACTTTCGCCACATGTTCCACGTTTAATAATCGCTTCAATGCCGCGGCAGTGATCATCTACATGAACCCAGTCACGAATCTGTTTGCCATCTCCGTAAATTGGAATTTTTTTACCAGTTAAAATATTTATAATTACACGTGGAATTAATTTTGCTGGGTAATCATGCGGCCCGTAATTATTTGAGCAATTACTAATTGTTGCATTTAATCCATATGTTACAACAAATGTTCGAACTAAATGATCAGCTGCAGCTTTTGAGGCAGCATATGGTGAATTAGGTTTATAGCGAGATTCTTCGGTAAATGGTGCAGCACCTTCTTTTAGTGAGCCAAAAACTTCATCCGTTGAAATATGATGAAAATGATGCTTTTTGCGTAGTTTGGGGTGGGTGAGCCAAAAGTTTTTCGCAGCTTTTAATAAAGTATGAGTGCTATCTATATTATTAGTTATAAATGTATCTGGATCAGAAATTGAGCGATCAACTATAGTTTCGGCAGCAAAGTTTACGATAGTATCGATTTGATACTGATATAATATTTCCTCAACTAGCTTATAATTACCGATGTCGCCTTTTATAAAATAAAAAAATGAAAAACTATCAAGTTGTTGTAAGTTCTTTAGATTACCGGCAAAGTTGAGCTTATCGAGCACAACAATAGTGTCAAACTGATGCTTCTTGCGCCAGTAACGGGTAAAATTAGCGCCGATAAATCCGGCACCTCCGGTTATTAGAAGTTTTCGCATATAATAAGCTTGTTATGATAAAATGTAGCCTCCTGTATTAAAGCATAGATTAAAAACTTTTAAAATTCTCATGGATAAACATATAAAGGAATACGATCATTATAAAGAAGAAGAATTGTTCTCGTTGGCTGATTTAATTATAATTTTTTGGCAAAATCGTAAAATTTTTATAAAAACTTTTTTAGTAGTTTTCTTAATAACTATTAGTTTTTTATTTTTTGCTAATTAT
>CAYGUI010000026.1:0-17900 GCA_964353115.1 uncultured Gammaproteobacteria bacterium | reverse complement strand
CTTTATCACATTTTGGACATTTTTCATCAATCTTTTCTTGTGTTACATCACTACGCTGAACAGTTTCATCAATACTTTTAATTAATCCGACGAATGGCTGCCAAAATTTAGTTAATACTGGAATCCATTCTTCTTCACCACGTGCAATAGCATCAAGCTCATCTTCTAATTTTGCAGTAAAATCGTAATCTACATAATTATTAAAATACTGAGTTAAAAATTTATTTACTACGCGGCCAACATCAGTTGCAATAAATTTTTTGCCTTCTAATGTTACATAACCACGATTTTGCAAAGTTGAAATAATCGATGCATAGGTTGAAGGACGACCAATATCATGCTCTTCTAAAGATTTTACTAATGATGCTTCGCCATAACGTGGTGGAGGCTCAGTAAAATGTTGTTTGGGATTAATTTTCTCAAATGGAATTACATCGCCTTCTTTTAATGCGGGCAGTAATTTTTCATCTTCTTCTTTTTTATCATGATCATCAAAACTTTCTTGATATGCTTCTAAAAATCCGGGTATAACAATTGTTGAACCAGATGCACGAAATAAATTTTCATGACTACCACAAGCTAAATCAACAGAAACAGTATCAATGGTTGCTGAGATCATTTGACTTGCAACTGTGCGCTTCCAAATAAGCTCATATAATTTTAATTGCTCCGGAGATAAACTGGATTTTAACTGATCAGGAGTACGCTTAGCACTAGTTGGTCTTATTGCCTCATGCGCTTCTTGAGCATTTTTAGATTTAGTTTTAAATACGCGTGGCTCATCTGGTAAATTATTTTTTCCATATCGATTTACAATCGCTTCACGAATATCTGTTAATGCCTCATCAGACAAATTAACCGAGTCAGTCCTCATATAGGTAATTAAACCGACTGTTGTATCGCCAATATCTATACCTTCATATAATTGCTGTGCAATACGCATGGCTCTTTGCGCAGTAAACCCTAATTTTCTAATTGCTTCTTGTTGTAATGTTGAAGTTATAAATGGAGCTGTTGGATTTCTGCTGCGAGTCTTTTTCTCTATTTTTGCAACAGTTAATTTTTTATTACCTTGTTTTGTTAAATCAGCAACACAATTTTCAGCTAGCTCTTTACTATTAATACTAAACTGCTTTAATTTTTCATTTTTATAAACTATAAGTTTGGCATTAAAATTTACATCTTGTACATTTAGATCAGTAGCAATGCTCCAATACTCTTGCGCAACAAATTTTTCTATATCTTCCTCGCGCTCAACTATCATGCGAAGTGCAGGACTTTGCACACGCCCAGCTGATAAGCCACGACGAATTTTTTTCCATAACAATGGAGATAAATTAAAACCAACTAAGTAATCTAATGCACGCCGAGCTTGTTGAGCATTAACCATATCCATCGAAATTTCTCGTGGGTTGGCAATGGCTTTTTGGATAGCACTTTTTGTAATTTCATGAAACACAACGCGTTGCATTGGCTTACTTTTTAAACCTTTATGATCTTTTATAATTTCAGCTAAGTGAAATGATATCGCCTCACCTTCACGATCAGGATCCGTCGCAAGATATAAATGATCAGCTTTTTTAAATTCTTTTAAAATTTCGCTAACATGATTCGCATTTTTTTCTATCAACTGATATTTCATTGCAAAGTCATTGTTAGGATCAACAGCACCAGATTTGGGAATAAGATCACGCACATGTCCAAAAGAAGCTAGTACTTTATAGTCACTACCTAAATATTTATTAATCGTCTTGGCTTTTGCTGGAGATTCTACTATTACTAGATTTTTTGCCATGTTTAACTTTTATATTTTTTTACTTATTTTTAATTTATAGTTAAATTCTAATATATCCGCCAGGAACGGGTTTGCAAAGGCCTTCTAACTCTAATTTTGTCAAAATAGACCCTAATTTTGTAATCGGAAGCCCTGTCATTGCAATGATATAATCAAAACTTGCGGTTTTATAGCCTATGAACTCTAACACTTTTGCCGCAACAGGTTCAACACTTTTGGAATTATTTTGCGGTGAAATACCAATTTCTTGCAATATATCTTGCTCATTTTCAACAAGCTTTGCCCCTAATTTCAATAACTTATGACAACCAGAGGCTTTTTGGTTTGAAATAAGGCCCGGAATAGAAAAAATTTCTCGATTTTGCTCAAGTGCAAGTCTTGCAGTAATTAACGAGCCACTTTTCTCTGCGGCCTCAGTAATCAAAACACCATATGATAAGCCACTAATTATACGATTACGAGGCGGAAAATTATGCGCGCATGGCCCAGTTCCAAGAGCATACTCAGAGATTAGAGCGCCGCCAGAATTAACAATATCTTCACTAAGTTTGATATTTCTATGAGGGTAAATGATATCAACTCCGGTACCTAACACGGCAATAGTTTTACCGTTCGCATTAAGGCAACCCTGGTGAGCAAAGCTATCAACTCCTTGTGCCAGCCCACTAGTAATTACAAAGCCTGATGTAACTAATTTCTTGGCAAATTCGTGCGAATTAAGTATTCCATACTCGGTTGGATAACGTGTCCCAACTATAGCGATTTGTGGCTTTTTTAAAATTTTTTCATCACCGCGAATCATGAGTATTGGCGGCGGATCATCTATTTCACGTAACAATCTGGGGTACGATTCTTCTTCTAAGCAGATGATTTTGATATTTAGGATTTTGGCCTTTTCTATCTCACTTTTTATAAAATCATTATGCTTATCGGATTGTAAAAACTTAAATTGCTCTAAATTTAAGCCGATATTTTGTGCAAATTCAAAGTCGTTATCAAATAATAAATTTATATTATTTATTTTTTCCCAGATTTTTTTTGCTGTCTTTTTACCAATATTTGGTGTTTTTAATAGTTTTAGATAATTAAATATTAGTTTTTCGTTCACGCTTTACCTCATACATCATCCCAATGCACACGTCATCCCCGCACACACGTCATCCCCGCGAAGGCGGGGATCCAGACACTAATATCTTAAATAAAATTAATAACTTTAGAATCAGGAAAAGTCTGGTTTTACAGCTAATTACCAACAAGAATCAAAAAAGTTTTCTACAAGCTCATCAATATAGCGGTATAAATTAGCCCTTAAATCAGTTATATTAGTTCTCATATTTTTAATAGTTTCAGACGCATTATAATTAAATGAACCACTTAAAAATCGGCTTTGCCGGCACACCAGAATTCTCCGCTAAAATTTTAGAGCGTTTACTTGCTGCTGACTGTAATATAGCTTGTGTTTATACCCAACCTGATCGCCCTCAGGGCCGTGGCCGCAAAATAACCCCAAGCCCAGTAAAAGAAGTTGCAATAGCAAACAACATTCCATGCGAACAACCAGCTAGTCTAAAAAAAGAACCCGCAAAATCATCAATAAAGAAATACGATTTGGACTTATTAATAGTTGTTGCTTATGGCCTAATTTTGCCGCAAGAATTTTTAGAAGCTCCTAAAATGGGATCAATTAATATTCATGCATCTTTATTACCAAAATGGCGTGGAGCAGCCCCAATTCAACGAGCTATTTTAAGCGGTGATAAAGAAACAGGTATAACCATTATGCAAATGGATGCTGGGCTTGATACTGGAGATATGTTATTAAAACAAGAATGTGAAATTACTGCCGAAGATACCACTGAGACTTTAACTAATAAATTAAATAAAATTTCTCAAGATCTAATAATAGAAGCTTTAAGTAAAATGCCCATGCAAGGCGAAAAACAAGATGAAACCTATGCATCTTATGCTGAAAAAATAGAAAAAAGCGAAGCCGAAATTGACTGGGATGATGTTGCAGAAAACATTCACAATAAAATTCGTGCTTTTAATCCATGGCCGGTGGCTTATGGAAAAATAGCCAATGAAACTGTGAAGATTTATAATTCGGAGCTATTAGGCATAAAAAGCAATAAAAATACTGGGGGTATTGTCGAAATAAATAAGCTTGGAATTGTAATAACTACTAAAAGCTGCAATCTATTATTAACAGAAATACAGTTTCCTAATAAAAAAAGAATGTCAGGAGCTGATATTTTAAATTTCTACAAAAACCAAAATAAAAATAAAAACTAAATAATTATGAATACTCGTTTTATAGCTGTAAAAAATATAACAAAAATACTAGAAGGCCAATCACTACGCGATTTTTCTTGGCCAGAAAAATTAAATAATCAAGATTTAAGTTTCGCTAAATATTTAACATATGGTGTAATACGTCATTATTTTTTATTAGAAGAAATTGCCAACTTATTAGTTACCAAAAGATTAGATGATAAAAATTTAGATATTCATGTAGTTATATTATCTGGAATATACCAGCTGATTTATATGGAAGTACCAGATTATGCTGCAATTAATGAATCAGTGGATTTAGCTGAAAAATTAAATAAAACATGGGCTAAAAATTTAATTAATGCTGTTTTAAGAAAAGTAACAAGAAGCAAGGAAGAATTAATTAAAAAAGCTAAAAGTAAAAGTTTATCCGCAAAATTATTACATCCAACATGGCTTATTGAAGATTTAAAAATTGATTGGCCAAAAAATTATGTAGAAATACTTAAGCAAAATAATAAACATGCGCCACAAGTAATTAGAATTAATACGCAGAAAATATCATTAGAAAAATATATAGAAATATTACAAAATAAAAATATAGATTTTTCGGAAGTAAAATCTATACCTAATTGCCTAATAATAGACAAAAATTTAAATATTTCTGAAATACCTTTTTTTAAAGAAGGATATGTTTCTATTCAAGATGGCAGCGCACAATTAGCGGCGCATTTTTTAGAATTAGATCAAAATAAAAACTTAGATATTCTCGATGCTTGCGGCGCTCCTGGCGGTAAAGCTTGTCATATTTTGGATTTAGCACCCCATTCTAATTTGACTATTATTGAAAAAGATAAAAAAAGAATTAAGTTAATAGAAGAAAATTTAACACGATTAAATCAAAAGGCTAAGATTATTTGTGATGATAGCTCTGATATTGAATCATGGAATAAAGATAATTTATTGTTTGATAGAATTTTATTGGATGCTCCTTGCTCTGCAACTGGAGTTATTCGCCGTAATCCTGATATAAAAGTACACAGAGAATATGATGATATTGAAAGCCTAATGATTCAGCAGGAAGATCTATTAAATAATTTATTTTATTTATTAAAACCAAATGGCTTAATATTATATGCTACTTGTTCGATATTAAAAGATGAGAATGAACATATAATTAAAAATTTTATGGAAGACAATAACAAAGCTAAAATTGTAGGTTTAAAATCAAATTTCAAATCTAATACAAATTTAGGCTTGCAAATTTTTCCAGGTCAAGAAGAATATTTAGATGGATTTTATTATTGTTTAATTAAAAAAGTTAATAACTAAAATTAATCTCATACGAAGTAAATTTACGAATATTGATCACGCCAGTATCAAAAATCAAATACTGGCCTTTTATTCCCATTAACTTTCCAGAAACTATGGGATTTTTATCAAAGTTAAAACTAGCTACTTTTTCAGGATATTTTAATACCGGATAATTAATTTTAACAATTTCGCCATCTAGCATTTTCAAATCTGTTTCTTTTATATTTTCTATTTTTGCTAAATCAGCTAATAATTTTGCGATTATATTTTTAGCCTCTAATTTTAGATCTATACTTTTGGCATCCCCTTTTAACATTGCACGCCAATTAGTTTTATCATTAAGATAATTTTTTAAATGATGCTCAACAACTCCTGAATGATAACGAGAATTAACTT
This sequence comes from uncultured Gammaproteobacteria bacterium, assembly GCA_964353115.1. GTDB lineage: Bacteria > Pseudomonadota > Gammaproteobacteria > JAGOUU01 > JAGOUU01 > CAYGUI01. Next base: position 12,124 of record CAYGUI010000026.1, on the reverse strand, counting down.
CCAAAATGGCTAAAGCTTCTGTTGCACCTTGATCAATCCAACGAGTTGGAACTTGAGTGTGACGTGTAACCCCTATTTTTAAACCAGAAGTATTAGACAAATAAATAATATGTGGAATAAAGCAGTGAGAAAGCCCCCACTCTGGTTCTCGACATGTTCCTAAATGATAATGACATTTTTCTGGCTGCATAATACAACTATCACAACGCGCTAATTTACGGAAACATACAAAGCAGTGCCCCTGGCCAAAACTAGTTTTAGTTTTGCGCGAGCAATTTAAACAAAAAATATTTCCCAAAAATTCTAACTTTAAATTTTTTCCAAGTAAATCATTAATATATATTTCATTTTCACCAACTAATAACCAATAATCAACTGGATTATTGAGCTTAGTTTTCATTTTATAAAGGGGGCCTGTGTATTGCATAATGAATTATAACATTTAAAGAATACCCTTGCTAAAATGATAAAGTTTAGCTAATATTATTTTATGGAATGCTAATCCACAAAAAAAGGTTATTTTATGGAACTTATATCTAGAAAATATGAAAATTTAGACGATTATATCAAAAAAGGGAAGGCTACCATAATATATGGCCCTAGACAGGTAGGAAAAACAACTATCTTATTGAATTTTCTAAAAAAAACCGAACTAAAATATCGTCTTGAAACAGGAGATAATATTTTTTTACAAAATAACCTGCCTTCATATGATATAAATCAACTTAATGATTTTGTGGCTAATATAGACTTACTAGCGATTGATGAAGCTCAAAATATACCAGATATAGGTAGAATATTAAAATCATTAGTTGATCAAAACCCTAATATTATAATTATTGTAACAGGATCCTCATCTTTTGACTTACACGGACAAATTGGAGAGCCCTTGACCGGACGTAAAAAAACTATAACTTTATACCCTATTTCACAGTTTGAACTAAAAAATCATCTTAGTTCACACGATATAAAAATAAATTTAGAAAATTACTTAATATACGGATCATATCCTGAAGTTATTACTGCTAAAAATAATATTGAAAAAAGAGAAATAATAACTGAAATAGCCCAATCTTATTTACTTAAAGATATTTTAGCATTCGAAAAAATAAAAAATCCCAAAGTATTAATAAACTTATTACGACTTATGGCTTTACAACTAGGTAGCGAAGTTTCATTAAATGAATTAGCAACTAACTTAAAAGTTGATGTTAAAACCGTTGCAAAATATCTAGACTTATTAGAACAAGGTTTTGTTATTAAAAGTTTAAATGGTTTTAGTCGTAATTTGCGCAAGGAAATAACCAAAAAAAATAAATATTATTTTTTAGATTTAGGAATAAGAAATGCGGTTATAGCCAACTTTAATAAATTAGATCTTAGAAATGATATTGGCGGATTATGGGAAAATTTTTTAATAATAGAACGTATAAAAAAATTATCATATGAAAATATTCCAACAAACATGTATTTTTGGCGCACATGGGATAAAAAAGAACTAGATTTTATCGAAGAATCTGATGGGATATTAAAAGCATATGAATTTAAATGGAGTAAAAAAGATGCAAAACCACCTAAAGAATGGATTGAAGAATATAAAAATTCTACTTTTACAGTAATTAATAGGGATAATTACTTAAATTTTGTATAATACTCATTCTATGAAGAAGTATTTATTTTATAGCTCATTATTTTTATCTTTTTATTCCCCAGCCTTTGCCAAGCTCAAAACTCCTGAAATTCTAAAAAATCCCCAGTGGTCTGAAATTTTAGAAGATTTTAATAAAATAAATGATTTTAAAATGCCAGACGCATATCATTTATTTTTCTATTCACAAAAATTTGCCAAAATAGTAAATAAATCTAACGATAAAAATGGCTATGGCGGCGTTCATAATTTAAGTTTAAAAAATGCAAAATCTTTTCTCGCGCCCAATGTTATTGCTGTCGGATTAACTATTAAAAAAGATACCAACGAAGATCGTAAAAATTTTAAATTTGCTGAATACATCTGCAAAATACATCTTTTTGTACCAAATAATCCTGATTATCTATTGCCTCCAGGTGATTTTGGGAGTTGGTTTTCTTATCAAAAACTCAATCATGAAATGGAAGATTTGATTCCTGGGGAAATTGATTATGATTATGGTCATTATTTTTCTATGCGTCATTTTATGGCTAATACAAGAAATGATGATAAAGAAAATGGTTATGATGGAGCTAGTATGATTTTAGGAAAATATAAAATTAATGCCTTTCCTGGCGTTACATATTTAGAATATGTATGGCCATCTTTTTATATGCCTAAAAATTCTGATACAAAATCTATTTGGATAGAAAAAAAATCTGGGCCTGATTATCACCAAACTCACTATGAGCCTCCGCATCAAAAATATTTTTATCACTTTCCACTGCCGCCAGAATTATTTCAACAATCATGTAAATATATTCAAAAGGCCTTTATGAATTATGAATTCAATACTTTTGGTTATTTTGATGATCCTTTATATAATTATCCTAACTTTTTTAGAACTAATAAAATTTATAATTGCGAGCAGTAAATGAATACTTTTAGATTTAATGACTATGTAAAATTAGCACATGATGTATATTTTCCACGCGTTAATTTTTTTAAGCCCGATGAAGAAGACAAAAATTCTCCTGATAATAAAAAGGATTATTTAGGTTTTTATCCTAATAGTTCGTTAAAATTTGGTGATCAGTGGGAACGATCAATATCAACACTGCTACCGTCTCCAGAAGCTAAAGACGGCTTTTATGCTGCTTTCTATCGTCATAAAATTCATAAGCAGCATGGCGTAATAGCCTTTCGCGGCAGCGATGATTATTTAGATTTTATTTGGCATGATTCAAAAATTTCGGTTGGTGAATGGCCTAAAATAGCATTACAGCATGCCATAAATTTTCATACTTTCATAAAGCAAAATTACACTGTCAAAACAATATCCCTAACCGGCCACTCACTTGGCGGAGCGCTAGCGCAATTAGTAGCTCATGAGCTTAATAAAAATTGCTTAAAAGCCGCGCATGATAAAGTTCAAGCTATTTGTTTTAATGCCCCACAAATGGGATATTTATTTGAGCATAATCCACACAAAAGAGAAAATTCAGCGCTTAATATTAATAATCTTGTTACCCAAGAGCAAGATAATATAAAAAACTTTTTAAATCATCATACGCATGATCAAAAAACTAACATTGTTCCGCTGTTATTAAGTAATTTAAGATTTATTGGAAAAACTGCTGATATTTTACGTCATGCATATTCTAGTCTTATTAATATAAAAGATTTAAATCTTTGCCCCAGTTCTTCACAACCGGCATTTAATGCGGTTTATCAAATGCTAAAAATGGATAAACAAGATTATTTATTAAATAAAGTAAACTTTGAACAATCAGAAAAAGAAGCGATTATAAAATATCCGTATATTATAAATTGTAATGCTCTATATGATTTTGTACATACTGTTGGGATGCGAGCAGGATTTAATTTAACTATAGATACTGACAAGCATCATCAACCATCTAATGCACGATTACGATCTGAGCTTAGAGTTTCTTTAACTACTGATCCCGATTATTTGTATCATAAAAGTCAGTTTTTAGTTATTAATAAACCGCATGAGGAATGCCGTGTTTCAATTGAAAAAAGATTATTGCATAAACAAGATTTAAACGAACCGTGGGTTCTTGGTGCTATAGATTATTTTGCTAATAATAAATCTGACTTAAAAAATGATCTATCTTATTTAATGTCTGAGCAACATGACATTGCCAAAATTGCTTATGCTATAGATAAAAGAGATGATCTTAAAAATTTAAGTCCACATAGTCATAAAGGATCTCTACAAGAAACTTTTAATGAACGCGGCGATAAATATACTAAACCAAAAGATTTAAATTATATTTTAGAAAAAACTGGATTGATAAAGAAAGTTAAGAAAGAAGATTGTGTGAAAGCATAAAAAAGGGGGCTTTAAGCCCCCTTTCAAAACTTAATTAGATTAAATTTTAGCAGAATTTCTTAAATTCAAAACTACCATCTCTAACTAAGAAAGCTTCTGTATTATCATCAGCTGCTTTACAAACTTTATATTCATGGCTCATATTAACTACATCAACTATTTCACCACCATTAGTAAGATCAACTGTTACATCAGCAACATGTCTGGGATGAGCAGAAGTTACTTCAGCAAATACACCCATAACACAAACAGTTTCAGGAGCACATCCAGCAGCAACCATACCCCAATTCATTTTTCCTAATTGCCAAGCTGGAATTTGATTTCCCCAATGAGAATCATGAGAAGCATTAGATGGGCTATTAATTAAGTTATGAACAACCATATCAACAGAATCAGCATAACTTACAGCTGCAAATGAAGATAAACAAACTGCACCAAGAGCTATTTTTGAAAGAATTTTTTTCATGATATTTATCCTTAAAATTTTATTAGTAAATTAAACAACTTCCATATTACTACGCACTACTAAGCTAGTATAAGACAAATTATCCAATTATTCTACCGTTACTGATTTAGCAAGATTACGTGGTTTATCAATATCGGTCCCGCGCAATACCGCAACATGATAAGATAATAACTGCAATGGAATAGCGTAAACTATTGGATCTAAAAGGCTTTTACTCTTCTGCACTTTTATAATTTTATATTTTTTTAGATCTAAATCTTCTTTATCTGAAAATAAATAAATTTTTCCATTACGCGCCGCTACTTCCGATAAATTTGACATCATACGAGAAAAATTTTCATCATCCGGCACAACTGCAACCACAGGCATATTTTTATCAACCAAAGCCAGCGGACCATGTTTTAATTCGCCACCAGGATAAGCCTCTGCATGAATATAAGAAATTTCTTTTAATTTTAAAGCACCTTCAAAAGATAAATAGCGCATAGCCCCGCGACCTAAAAATAATGCATTATTTTTATCAACAAAATCTGCGGCTATTTTTTTTATTTCATCATCCAAACCTAAAACTGAGTCTAATAAATCTGGCAATAATAATAAATCTTGATTTAGATCAATCACATCTTTATTTTTAATATTTTTTGCTTCGGCTAACTCATATAAAATAATTAAAAAAGAAAATAGTTGCGCAGTAAAAGCCTTTGTTGATGCAACTCCAATCTCAACTCCTGCATTTGTTAGCAAAGTAAAATCAGATTCTCGCGTTAAACTACTTCCTGGAACATTACAAATAGCAACTGTCGTCAAGTAACCTTTATCTTTAACTTTTTTAAGAGCTGATAAAGTATCTGCAGTCTCTCCAGACTGTGACACTGTTATAAAAATACAATTTGGAAGGATTATTGGATCTTTTGAACGAAATTCACTAGCAACATCAACAAAACAAGGGATGCGAATATATTTTTCAATCCATTCTTTAGCAATCAGCGCAGCATGAAAACTAGTCCCACAAGCTACTATTTGTACAAACTCAGCTTTTGATAAAATATCTTTAGAAATAATATTCTGTATTATTTTTCCATCAGATAAATACTCTGCTATATTATCGCGCATAACTTTTGGCTGCTCAAAAATTTCCTTTTGCATATGATGACGGAAATTTCCTAAATCAGAGTTGCCATAAAATTTTAGTGATGATTTTTTAATTGGTCGCTCAACCCTATTTCCTTTAGAATCATAAATATTAACTTTATCAATGAAAACTTCAGCAAAATCCCCATCTTCAAGAAAAATAAAATTATCTGATTTTTCTATTAGTGCCAACTGATCCGAGCTAATATAATTGCCTTTATTTCCAAGCCCAATTACTAGCGGGCTACCTTTTCGGATTGCAAATATTCTATCCGGATATTCACTGACTAAAATACCAAGAGCATATGATCCTTTAAGTTTCTGCTGCAAACTAATAATTGCTTTATTGTGATCTTTTTCTTTTAATAATATTTCATTAAATAAGTGAGCAATAATTTCCGTATCAGTTTCTGAAATAAATTTAAAGCCTTCTTTTTCTAATTCTTTTTTTAATTCTAAATAATTCTCAATTATTCCGTTATGAACAACTGCAATTTTATTTTCAGATATTAAAGGATGGGCATTAGCTTCACTGGGAACGCCATGTGTTGCCCAACGTGTGTGAGCAATTCCTATATTTCCAACTAATTTTTTTCCTGCAAGCTTTTGCTTTAAACTAGCTATTTTTCCTACAGCTTTGATGCATTCAATCTTTTTTTCTTTATTGATTACAGCACAACCAGCAGAATCATAACCGCGATATTCCATTAGCTCAAGGCCAGCGATTAAAGTTGGCTCAACATTATTATTTTCTACTGCTCCAACAATTCCACACATATTAATTTTTAAAGTTTACTTTTTACGCTCCCAGTTCTCAACAACAATTTGTTGACTACGCTCTAAAGTTAACTTATCTTTTGGCGCACTTTTAGAAATAGTAGAACCAGCCCCTATGGTAGCACCCTCACCAATTTCAACTGGAGCAACTAAAGACACATTTGAACCAATAAAAGCGCTATCTTTAATTATAGTTTTATTTTTGTTTTTTCCATCATAATTACAAGTAATAGTTCCAGCACCAATATTAACATTTCTTCCTATTTCACTATCACCAATATAAGTCAAATGACCTATCTTAGATCCCTGATTTATCTGAGATTTTTTTATTTCAACAAAATTTCCTATGTGAACTTCTTCAGATAATTCAGCACCAGGACGCAATCTAGCAAATGGACCAACTATACAATCATCAGAAATTTTTGCATCTTCTAAATGACAAAAAGGCAAAATTTTCACATTTTTTCCAATTTCAACATTCTTTAAGATACAATTAGCGCCGATTTCACTTCCATCACCTATTTTGTTTACTCCTAAGAATAGATTGTTAATATCTATTTTAATATCCTTGCCACAATCTAATTCACCACGTAAATCAAATCTTGAACTGTCTATTATATAAACACCTTGCTCTTGTAATTTACGAGCCTGTCGAGATTGAATAATTCTTTCTAATTCTGATAATTGGTAAAAAGAATTAACTCCCAATAACTCTTCTTTACTGTGAATATGAACAGCACTAATATCAGAGCCATCATGATAAGCATGATAAATAACATCTGTTAAAAAATATTCTTGTTGATTATTATGCGAGGATAAACTATCAAGCCATTGCTTCAACGGCTTTAAGGGAAATAAATAAATTCCCCCGTTTACTTCATCAATTTCTTTTTGTTCAACACTTGCCTCAGATTCTTCAACAATTGCACATATTTTTTTATCTTTATGAATTATCCGGCCATATCCCGTAGGATCTTTCAATAGCGCAGTAACAATTCCAATATTATCAATTTTGGTATCATCTACTAATTTTTTTAATGTATTGTTAGAAATAAGAGGTCCATCACCATTTAAAATCAACAATCTATCAATGCTTGAATCTAAATGAGGAAGAACTTGGATAACAGCATGGCCTGTTCCTTTTAACTCTTCTTGCTTAACCCAGTTAATATCTTTATCTTCAAAGCTTTTTTTCACTAAATCAGCTTTATATCCACAAACTATATAAATTTTTGCTTCAATATCTGAAACAGCTGATAAAACATAATCTAGTAAAGGCTTACCAGCTAGTTCAAATAATACTTTTGGTTGATTTGAATTAAAACGAGTCCCGCGTCCAGCTGCGAGTATTACAATTCCTAATGACATAGGTTATATTATTTTCCTTTAATTTTTTGAATCGCTTTTAATTGAGCAACAGCTCTAATTAATTCTGCCTTAGCAGCAGCATAGTCCATTTTATCTTGATAGTTAGCCATATTTTGTTCAGCTTTTTCTTTTGCCGCAAGTGCGCGAGCTTCATCTAAATCTTCAGCTCGCTCAGCAACATCTGCTAAAATAACAACACTTTTTGGCTGCACTTCAACAACTCCACCAGAAATATAAAAAACTTCATCACCACCAGATTCTGTAGTAATTTTTACATCTCCTGGTTTAAGCTCTGCAAGATATGGCGTATGACCAGGTAAAAACCCAATTTCACCATTAGCAGCAGTGGCAATAACCATGCTTGCTATTCCTGAATAAAGTTTTTTATCACTACTTGCTATATCTATCTGCATAATATTTTAAATATTTTTTGCTTTCTCACGAGCTTCATCTAAAGTACCAACCATATAAAAAGCTTGCTCTGGCATATCATCACATTCACCATCAACAATCGCTTTAAAACCTTTAATTGTTTCCTTCAAAGGAACATATTTACCAGGAGCACCAGTAAATACCTCTGCAACAAAGAATGGCTGAGACAAGAATTTTTGAATTTTACGAGCACGATAAACTATTTTTTTATCTTCTTCAGCTAATTCATCCATACCTAAAATTGCAATAATATCGCGTAATTCTTTTTCACGCTGCAAAGTTTTTTGTACTCGACGAGTTACATCATAATGCTCTTCACCAATAATTTGCGGATCAAGCTGGCGAGAAGTTGAGTCTAATGGATCAACCGCTGGATAAATACCTAGCTCTGCAATTTGTCGTGATAATACAACTGTTGCATCTAAGTGAGAGAAAGTAGTTGCCGGAGATGGATCAGTTAAATCATCGGCAGGAACATAAACGGCCTGCACAGAAGTAATAGATCCTGTCTTTGTGGAAGTAATACGCTCTTGTAACTGCCCCATTTCTTCCGCAAGTGTCGGCTGATACCCTACAGCTGATGGCATACGACCAAGTAGAGCTGATACTTCAACACCAGCTAGCGTATAACGATATATATTATCAATAAATAATAATACATCACGTCCTTCATCTCTGAAACCCTCTGCAATAGTTAAGCCTGTTAACGCTACACGTAATCTATTTCCAGGAGGTTCATTCATTTGACCATAAACCAACGCGATTTTATCAAGAACGTTAGATTCTTTCATTTCATGATAAAAATCATTACCTTCTCGAGTACGCTCACCAACACCTGCAAATACAGAATAACCACTATGCTCAGCTGCAATATTACGGATAAGCTCCATCATGTTAACGGTTTTACCTACACCAGCACCACCGAATAAACCAACCTTACCACCCTTAGCAAAAGGAGCAACTAAATCGATAACTTTAATACCTGTTTCCAAAACTTCAGTTGTTGATGCCTGCTCAGCGAATGTCGGAGGCTTTCTATGAATTGGCATTTTGCTTTCAGAATTAATGGGGCCCATTTCATCTATAGACTCACCCAATACATTCATAATACGTCCTAAAGTTCCTTTTCCTGTAGGAACTTCAATCGGCGAGCCTGTATTTGTAACACCAGCTCCGCGGCGCAATCCATCAGTAGAACCCATAGCAATCGCACGCACAACACCATCACCCATCTGCTGCTGAACCTCTAAAGTGAGATTATTTGACGCAATATTTAATGCATCATAAACTTTAGGCACAGCGTTTTTTGGAAATTCAACGTCTACTACCGCACCAATAATTTTCTTTACTTTTCCAATACCCATTTTTACCTCACTCAAATTATACAGCTTCAGCCCCAGCAACAATCTCAGATAACTCCTGTGTAATTGCTGCCTGACGAGCTTTATTATAAGCTAATTGTAAATCTTCAATTATAACTGCAGCGTTATCAGAAGCAGCTTTCATTGCAACCATACGCGCGGCTTGCTCACAAGCTGTATTTTCAACAACAGCTTGATATACCTGAGATTCAACATAACGCTTTAATAAAATATCTAAAACACTTTCTATACTAGGTTCATATAAATATTCCCAGCTATTTTTTTTCTCTAAATTTTCTTCCTGCTTAATTGGCAACAGTTGTGAAACAACTGGTTGTTGCGTCATTGTATTAACAAATTTATTATAAACTACATACAATTTATCTATTTTGTTTTCTTCAAAACTATCCAACATTATTTTTACAATACCGATAAGATCAGAAGTTGATACACTTTCACCAATATTCTTTTCAGAAGCAACAATATCAATATCTCTTAAACGATTAAAAAAAGCTGCTGCTTTACTACCAATAATACAAGTCTTTATATTTATATTTTTACTATTTTTATCATTAAAACTTTCTATAGTTTTTTTGAATAAATTAAAATTAAGACCGCCACAAAGACCACGATCTGTTGAAATTACTATATAACCAACATTTTTTTCTTCACGTTCTTCTAAAAAAGGATGCTTATAATCAATACTACTACTAGAAACACGCTGAATAACATCTGTAATTTGTGTAGCGTAAGGCCTAGCCTCAAGCATGCGCTCTTGCGCTTTACGCATTTTACTAGCAGCAACCATTTCCATTGCACCAGTAATTTTTTGCGTACTTTTAACGCTTGTTATTTTTTTACGTATCTCTTTTCCAGCCGCCATAAACTATACTCGTTATTACCAAACTTGATTTTGTTTAAATTCAGTTAATATATTAGTAAAATCACTTTTTACATCGTCATCATATTTACAATGCTTTGAAACTTTTTCTAAAACTTCATTATAGTTATCACGAGCAAATTGAATTAAAGTTTCTTCAAAAGAAAAAACTTTACTTACTTCAACATCATCAAGAAATCCTTCATTAGCAGCAAATAAGCTTAAGCTCATTTCACCAACGGTTAATGGACTATATTGTTTTTGCTTAACAACTTCCATTAAGCGCTGACCACGCTCTAATTGTTTACGAGTAGCTTCATCTAAATCAGAAGCAAATTGTGCAAAAGCTTCAAGCTCACGATACTGAGCAAGAGCTAAACGCATACCTCCGCCCAATTTTTTAACAATTTTAGTCTGTGCTGCACCACCTACACGTGAAACAGATAAACCAGCATTAATAGCAGGACGGAAACCAGAATTAAATAAATCAGTTTCTAAATAAATCTGTCCATCGGTGATAGATATAACGTTAGTAGGAACGAAAGCTGAAACGTCACCAGCTTGTGTTTCAATAATTGGTAATGCAGTTAATGAGCCTGTTTTACCTTTGACTTCACCATTTGTAATTTTTTCAACATATTCAGCATTAACACGAGCTGAGCGCTCTAATAATCTTGAATGCAAATAGAAAACATCCCCAGGATAAGCCTCACGACCAGGAGGGCGACGTAATAATAATGATATTTGACGATAAGCCCAAGCTTGTTTAGTTAAATCATCATAAACGATTAACGCATCTTCACCACGATCACGGAAATATTCACCCATAGCACAACCCGCATATGGCGCTAAAAATTGCATAGCCGCTGGATCAGAAGCAGTAGCTGCAACTACAATTGTATTTTTAAGTGCATCATGCTCTTCTAATTTGCGAACAACCGCAGCCACAGAAGAAGCCTTTTGACCAATAGCAACATAGATACATTTAACACCTGTATCCTTTTGATTAATTATTGCATCGATAGCTATGGCTGTTTTACCAGTTTGTCTATCACCAATAATAAGCTCACGTTGACCACGACCAACAGGAACTAAAGAATCAACAGCTTTAAGGCCAGTTTGCATAGGCTGATCTACAGATTGACGATCAATAACACCAGGAGCAACTTTTTCAACAGGAGATGTTAGTTTAGTATTTAACGCCCCCTTACCATCTATTGGGTTTCCAAGACCATCAACAACACGACCTAGCATTTCACGACCAACAGGAACTTCAAGAATTTTTCCAGTACAATAAACCTTATCGCCTTCACTTAAACTACGATAATCTCCTAAAATTACAGCACCAACTGAATCTTCTTCTAAATTTAATGCCAAACCATAAATTTCATTTGGAAATTTAAGCATTTCACCAAGCATTACATCACTTAAACCGGATATCTGACAAATACCATCCGTTAATTTAACGACTGTTCCTTCTGTACGTGATTCTGTGACGTCTTTAAATTTTGCAATCTGCTTTTCTATAATATTACTAATTTCAGTTGCACTAAGCTGTTTAATACTCATAGGAAACTTTCTCCTCTACACCATTAATAGTTCTGCTTTTAATTTTTCTAATTGGCCCATTACAGAGCCATCAACAACTTTATCGCCATAACGAGCAATAAGGCCGCCAAGAATACTTTCATCAATTTGGTATTCAGCAACAAGAGTTTTATTT
>CAYGUI010000025.1:8416-18315 GCA_964353115.1 uncultured Gammaproteobacteria bacterium | reverse complement strand
ATTAATTTTTTCATATAAATTCCTTTTTAGTTTTATACTTATTAGTATATTAAATAATATCAGGAATACCAATTTTTAAAATGGGGCAGACCGGCTGAAAGCCGGGCGGCGGATTTTTTTATAAATTTATGTTAAAATTACCCAGTAAAAATAAAGCATAAAGTAGTTATTTTACTATGAACCCACAATATACCGCCATATCACCTTTAGACGGCCGTTACGCCACCAAAACCATTGAATTACAACAATATTTTAGCGAGCAGGCGTTATTTCAGTATCGCGCTGATGTTGAAATAGCTTGGTATAACTTATTAATATCACAAGGATTAAGTAATAAATCTCAAAACAAATTAGATAATATTACAATAGACATTGAAGCGATAAAACATCATGAAAAGACTACAAATCATGATTTAAAAGCTCTTGAATATTATCTAAAAGATAGCCTTAGTAATATCGATAGTGAGTTAATCCATTTTGGAGCTACTTCAGAAGATATTAACAATGTTGCGTATAGTTTGATTTTAAAGGATTTTTTAAACAATTCTTTTATTAAAAATCTAAATAATCTTGTTAATATTTTAAAGAAACAAGCAAATAAATATGCGAACACCCCCATGTTGGCTCGTACCCATGGTCAAGCAGCCACTCCAACTACTGTTGGTAAAGAATTTTCTAATTTTGCCTATCGCTTAGAGCGCGAAATCACCAAATTAACAAAGATTGAAATCTTAGCCAAATTCAATGGAGCAACAGGTAATTTTAATGCCCTAAAGATTGCATGCCCTGATAAAAATTGGCCAGAGATTGTTGAAAGTTTTATCGAGTCATTAGGTTTAACCTATAACCCATACGTTACACAAATAGAGCCTCATGATTATATCGCTGAGATTTCACATAATATAGTTAGAATTAATAATATTTTATTAGATCTATCTCGTGATGCCTGGCACTATATTTCTCTTGATTATTTTGGTCAAAAAGCTAAAGAGCACGAAGTTGGATCTTCAACCATGCCACATAAAATTAATCCAATTGATTTTGAAAATGCTGAAGGTAATTTAGGTCTTGCTAATAGCTTATTTAATTTCTTTGCCAATAAGTTACAGGTTTCACGGCTACAACGTGATCTGTCAGATTCGACAGTATTAAGAAATCTAGGCTCAGCTTTTGGTTATTGCGTTATTGCTTATAACTCTCTTGAAAAAGGTTTGGGTAAAATAATTGTTAATCAGGATAAATTATTAGCTGATCTTAATAATAACTGGGAAGTTTTAGGTGAAGCGCTGCAAACCGTAATGCGGATTAATAATATTGAAAAACCGTATGAGAAATTAAAAGAATTAACACGCGGTAAAAAATTAGATCAAAATAAATTACATGAATTTATTGATAGTTTAGATTTAGATCTAAAAACAAAAGAAAATCTGAAATTATTAACTCCAGATAATTATTTAGGCTTCGCAGAAGATTTAGCAAAAAATATATAAATATAGGCTATAGATAAATGTTTTTTCAAATAGTTCAGCACATAAATTATTTAGACGCCTTTGCGGCAGCTATAAGTTTATTTTCAACAATATTAGGCTTATACGCTAATATTTTGAGCTGGCCAATATCTTGTATTTCTTATGTAACGAGCGGAATTTTATACTACCAAAATAATTTATACTCCAATGTCTTTTTAGAAATAGCATATTTTGCTGTAGCTGCTTATGGATTTTATAATTGGATGCAGCACCGCAAAGAGAAAAAATTAACCGTACACATTGCACGCACACCACAAGCAGTTAAACAAGGGATTGTGATTTTTGTTCCTCTTTTAACAATTGTCTTATATTTATTTGTTACTTATAAATTCAATACAGATCCTCGAACTGCAATTAAAGATGCTCTTGCAACAGCTATTTCTTTGCCAGCATTGTGGATTATGGGACGCAGATATGTTGAATGTTGGATTTTATGGTTTGTAGCTGATCTAATCCATTCTTATTTGTATTTCCAAAAAGGTTTATTTTTTAAAGGGAACTTACATACGATATATTTAGCTATTGCCGTATGGGGATATTTTAGCTGGAAGAAAAAATCAAATGAAACCGTAGAGGATTTGACATTAGCTGACGAGCCATTATACTCTGAGTAATATCATATTAAAAATTCTCAATCTATGCGTAAGCTATTCTTGTTACTAACTTTATATCTTTTTTGCGCTCAACTTTTTGCTATTACTGGCATCAATTATTTTTATTATACGGGAACCAATACTGCTGGCGATGCATGCTCTATAGATATTAATGGTACAAAATTATGTCAAGGTATTGCTACAGCTAATGCAACAGCTAATGCCGGATGTATAATATCAAAAACTGGCGAAAAAATGCCAGCAAAACAATTAGTCGATGTGCTTTCAAAATTTGAAAATGGTGCGGTATTTGGAGAAAAAATAGATTTTAATACTACTTTTTATGCCACTGAAAAGCCAGAAACTTTATATAACAATTTTAAAAATTCTCCTAATTATCCTTGTTTTAAAAATAATCCTACATCTGATGTATATTGCATTTGCCCGCCAGTAGAATTATTTTCAAGCGCATTACCATTTTCATCTAATGATCGCATTGTTTCAGTAAAAAATAATTGTGATTACGCAGTTTCTATTGGGCAAATCAGCGGTGCAACTTTTGATGCAAGCGGAAAAGCTGCTGGTAAAAATCCTAATCCACCAGCAGCAAGCTGCCCTTCTAATCCTGGAAATGACGTCAAATGCTTAACTGGTGATGGCTCTGTTAAATCGTGTATTAGCGACGATGCTTCTTATTTCCAAAAAGATACTACTTCAAATAACTATTATTGGAATAGCTTACGACCTAAAGATCATAGTACATATAGCGGACCAGTATTACTTAGCGGCCAATCTGTAGATTTATTAATGCCGCAAATTGGAATGTTTTTAGGGTGTGATGGCGCGGCACCACCTATAGCGCAATGGTCTGGCTCAATATACGGTAGAACTTGCTATAACAAAAATACTGGAAAATTTGCAGAGCAGTCTAGTGATTGCCAAGCCGGCGATTCTGACTGGGTGCAAACTGCAAGCTGTTTTAAAGACGACAAAAACAACATAGCATCTTGGAATGAAGAATGTTTTTCTCCTCGCGGACCACAAGGCCCATTAACTTCTGCTGAGGCCACATTCCAATCCAGCACATCAGTTGATTATTATGATTTAACTGTAATATCTGGATTTACTGTACCAATGGGGATTAATCCTAAAAACCATATCCCGGATTTAAGTAAGATAAATTATTCGTGTGGTGCAACTGGATTTTATGATGCTGATACTTGGAACGTCGATTCAGATCAAGTCCAAAATCGTAAAATATGGGAATATTATGGTTTAACAGGTCAATCAGCACCAAAAGGAGGATCACTTGGCATTAATGATAAAGGATATTACTTATCAAGTGACGGAATTTTAGTTCCAGCACAAGTAGGAGAATCTCCAGAAGTGCTAGGTTATTTCTCATTAAATGGCATGTGCTCAACGCAAGGGCTTGATAACAATCATAATTATCCTGGAGCTGTAACTCAACTTTGTGGTCAAACACCTAACGTTGCGCTTTGTAAATCAGCTCCACGTTGGGGGGCAAATAGTGAGCTTGATAGTTGTTATGTTCCACCAAACTCTACATCTCCCGCTAGCTGCTGCGGATGTACAAATTGGCCATGGTTATCTCCCGATAAACCTGGAGATATTTGTGTTGAAACAAGACCTAGTAGTTTAAAGCCTGGAACTCCATACGCTAATTCAATTTGGAATAGCTCAATAGAGCCATTTCATGACGCAACTGGCTCAGTATCAAACACTGGGTATTTATACCCACTTAAAAAAGCTGTTGGCTCAGCTTACACTTATCCCTATGATGATCCATACAGTACGTTTACTTGTTTAGGTATTAATTTACAAAAAACGTCTAATCAAATGCCGGTTATCACTAATCCAACATATCCAAAATACAATGCAACCTATAAAGATGCTTATCAATTTACTGCTATCAATAATCAGGGATATGACATAACATTTTGCCCTAAAGATGCTGCACCAGAAAAAACTTGCTCAACTACTGCTACAACAACTTTAAGTATTGCAGCTAATCCTAGCAGTGTTAAAACTAGCGAGCCATTTCAAGTAGATTATACTTTAACAATTAATAACTCTAATCAATCATGCTTTTTAGAAGAGCCATTAAAAGTTAATATCACTGAAACTGATTCTGCTAAAAAATTAATTAAATCAGCTGATTTTAAATGCGAAACCACTTCTAATACCAATCCTCCTATCACTATAACTAAAACGTGCAGTGGAACAATGTCATCAAATACCGATGGAACATATGCAATTCGCGGGTCAATGACTATTAATTGGACTGATAGCCCAAGCATTACCAACACTACTTATTCGCAAAATAAAAACATAACTGTTGGTTCAGTACAACCACCAACTAATCAGCTAACATTTAAAATAGCTAACAATCGTCGTGCGGGATTTGTTAATGTTTTTGATGTGCTACCAAATATTAACTATGCTTTTTGCCAAGTTACACTTAAAGATGGCACACAATTGAGCAAAGATGATAAAGCACCATGGGAATTCCCGGTAAGCCCTAAGATAACACAAGGCTGCGATGATCTAATTGGCGGATATGTAATTTGTGGAACATCTGATCATTTAACATACAAGGGAAGTATTACAAATAATAACTGCTCGTATGTATAAAAATTTTTAAAAAGGAGATTAAAAATGTCAAAAAATTTATCAAAAATTTTATTAGCTGGCTTTTTGCTAAATGGCTCTGCTTTTGCAAATATGCTAAGTGGCTTTAATACCAATAATTTTTATCTTGGCGGCCTATTAGGAGTTAATAGTTTAGAAAATAAAAAAGATGTTACCGTATCTTTAGCTGGGGTAGACTCAAACACTTCGCCTTTTATTTCTAGCTCGCAACAGTTTAATATTTCTAGCGGCGATCATAAATTTCAATTAGGATTTTTATTAGGATATAAATTTGAATTTAGCAATTTTAATTTAGGAGTTGAGACTAACTTTAATTATAATTTTGGCTCTGATTTACAAAAAATTAACAACTGGTTAGCTATTAATGATGGTGGAAATGTTACAGAATATAACCCTCAAGTTGATGAAAATTTAGGTTTTCAATTTGGATTATTTTTAGTACCAGAATATGAGCTTTCTAAAAAAACTACTGTTTTTGCTAAGCTTGGCTACAACGGAACTAATTTTCACTCTGATTCAACCGGAGGCAGCTTAAACTCTGGCGGTCCACTGGGTGCTAGCGGCAACTTTAACAAATGGGCTAATGGCTTAGCTCTTGGGCTTGGGACAAATCTTATTACCGATAATAAATTTACTGTACGCTTTGAGTATTTATATACTTTTTATTCTAAATTTTCAAAAACTAGTGGCGAAGCAATATCTCAAACTGTAGCAACAGGTTTAGGAGCTCTTGGCCCTATTGGAAGCACTAATGCTAATTATGATCTTTCAACCAGCTCTTTTTTAATTAGTGTTATTTATGATTTTGGAAATAAGAATTACTATAAATAGTAGATGTTGATACTTTTGCGCGTTGAAATAAATAATGCTTCATTATTGTTAACGCGCATAGTTTTATTATAATTAACAAAATTATGCCGCGCAGTAAGTTTTTTCTATTTTGGGTTATGTTCATAATTAAACAATATTATTCCTAATATATAATGGCTCGGCTTTTTCTAACTCTACAAATTCTTTATTAGCATATTTAAACCTAGCAAGGTTGATACCGTATTTTGCATTTGGAGTTAAAAATTCATGCTTACCATTATTTTTTTGCAACTCTATATCTCCAACCAATTCCATTAAATTGGATTTTTTATTTAATTCAAATAATCCACAATAAATTTCACCCTTACGAGCATCAAGAGCAGCAAGGACTTTATTTTGCTTGTATTTTTCATATGTTTCTTCTGCGATTAAATCTAAACTAGTTATTGATATTAATGGCAGATCAGCACCCAGTGCCAATCCCTGAGCCACACTAACTGCTATACGCACACCAGTAAAACTACCAGGACCAGCTGAAAAACATATGGCTGATAGATTTTTAAGATCCAAATTAGCCTCTTGTAATAATTTATTTATATTTAATAATAAATTTTCACTGGCATTACTACTTTGCTCATCAATATCACAAATAGAATATATTTCATTATTAGCTAATAATGCTGCTGAAGATATTCTTGTGCTTGAATCAATTATTAATAAGTTCATGATTATTTCTGGATTCCCGCCTGCGCGGGAATGACGCAGCCTGGAAAAGCCAATGATATACCTCTTTTGTAGTGTAATTAAACAATACCTCTTTCATGCAATAGCGCATCAACCTGAGGCTCACGGCCACGGAATTTAACAAATAATTGTAAAAAGTCCTGTGATCCACCTTTCTCTAAAATATTGTGTAAAAAGCTTTGCGCTGTTTGTTGATTAAAAATACCATCTTCTAAAAACTTAGAGAAAGCATCGGCAGCCAACACCTCAGCCCATAAATAACTATAATATCCAGCTGCATAACCGCCGGCAAAAATATGACTAAAACTGTGCTGAAAACGGTTGTTTTCAACTGCTGGAATAACTGAAACTTCGGCGCGTACTTTATTTAAGATATGCTGAATTTGTGTTTGATCCTTAGAGCAATCAAATTTTTCATGCAAAACAAAATCAAATAATGCAAATTCTAGCTGGCGAATTAGACTTAAAGCTTGTTGAAAATTTTTTGCAGCTAACATTTTTTCCAATAAGTCATCCGGCAAATTATCAGCAATATATTGTAAAGATTCTTTTTGCCAACACCAGCTTTCTAAAAACTGACTAGGTAATTCAACCCCATCCCATGGCACACCATTAATACCGGAAATGCTTGGATAATCTATTTTAGTTAATAAATGATGCAGGCCATGACCAAATTCATGAAATAAAGTTATAACTTCATCATGAGTTAAATTAGCAGCTCCGCTTTGATCCGCTGGGGTAAAATTACAAGTTAAATATGCTATTGGCAATTGTAGCTCATCATTAATTTTTTTACGTGATCGACATTCGTCCATCCAAGCACCACCACGTTTTTTATCACGTGCAAATAGATCAAAATAAAAATATCCAATAATATTATCTTTACTATCAATAATTTTGAAAAATTTAACATCCGGGTGCCAAACTTCGGTATTAGGCTCTAAAACAATTTTAATTCCGTATAATTTTTCTACAGTTTTGAATAAACCTTCTTTGACTTTATTTAACGGAAAATACTTACGCAATAAATCATCAGAAATAGCAAAATTAGCAATGCGCATTTTTTCGCTGTAATAAGCAACATCCCAAGGCTCAAGCTGTTCAAGTCCTGAAAACTTAATTAATTCCGCAAATTCCTTTTGTGCTTTTGGTCTTACTTTTTTTACTAAGTCATGTAGAAAATCCAGCACTTGCTGCGTAGACTTGGCCATTTTAGTCGCTAAAGATTCTTCAGCGTAATTGGCAAATCCTAAAATTTTGGCTAATTCGAATTTTTTAGTTAAAATTTGAAACATGACGTCAGTATTGTCATATTTTTTATTATGTTCCCCCGCATCAGATGCACGAGTTGTATAAGCATCATAGAATTTTTTTCTAATCTCTCGA
Organism: uncultured Gammaproteobacteria bacterium; assembly: GCA_964353115.1. GTDB lineage: Bacteria > Pseudomonadota > Gammaproteobacteria > JAGOUU01 > JAGOUU01 > CAYGUI01. The sequence goes on along the minus strand of CAYGUI010000025.1, from coordinate 10,580 downwards.
TTATCGGCATATTGCATAATAGCTATATATGTCGGGGCTTGTAGATTAAAAATATATTTATTATCTTTTTTGAATAAATTTAATACATGCCAAGGTATGCCTGCTAATAATTTTTGATCAGTTATTTCTAGGCTCCACTCATCTGTGCAATCTAGAATATTGTTAGAAAATTTATTACTTAAGTTTGAGAGCTCTTTTAATAACTGTGTATATTTTTTTTTCTCTTCTTTATTTAAATCAACACCAGATAATTTGAAATCACGAATAGCATCGGATAATAGTTTCTTTTCTGGAGTATTCTCAGTTATTGTTTCTGCTACTTGTTTATAGATTTCAAATAATTCTTTATTATGGCTAATTTCACTATGATATTCAGTTAACTTTTGCTCTGCGATTTCATGCTCATCACGTAATTTTGGCGAACTTACAACTGAATTTAGGTGTGAGACTTGTGACCATGCCTTTGAAAGAGTATCTTCTAAATTTTCAATCTCTAAAATATCATTAAAATCATGAGATTTTTTAGCAGTTAATTCGGCTATTTTAGCTCGATTTTTAGCTAAAATACTGTCGATCGCAGGGTTAATATATTCAGGTTTTATGCTGGAAAATAAAGGGAATTTTGCTTTAGTAAGTAGTGGATTGTTTTGATTAGTCATAATATTCTATTGAAAATAATCATATTATAACGTAAATAGGTAGTTAAAAAAACTGGATCCCCGCCTTCGCGGGGATGACGTACTTTAACAGGAGTCATTCCCGCGTAGGCGGGAACTAATCCGTCATTCCCGCGCAGGCGTGAACTAATCCGTCATTCCCGCGCAGCCGGGAACTAATCCGTCATTCCCGCGTAGGCGGGAATCCAGAAACTTCAGCTTAGAAATAATAATTAATTTCTACACCAACAGTATCATTACCAAGGCTCTTAGCTGGCTCGTTGAACCAGAAGTTATGCTTGTAATTTGCACCAAGTCCAAGGCTATCAATAACCATGTACTCAGCACCAGCACCAGCAACTAAAGCATGGCCGTTTAGGCTTTCTTTGTTTGTGCTTCTTTCAAATCTAGAATAACGGTAACCAACAATTCCTTCTACAGCAATTTTATCAGTTACGTTATAACCAGGCTTAGCTAATAAATCAGCACCCCATTTTTCTTTTAAATCTACACCGAAACCGCCAGCATTAACTAGATTTAAAGTTGACCAATGTGGACCAAATTCAGCTGCGATAAAAAATTTATCAGCGATTGGTTGTTTGTAACCAATGTGAGCACCGAAGTTAAAACGCTTAGAATGCTTAGAATCTAGTACGTCGCTGCTATTTTTTCTAGCACGAAAAGTATAATCAACGTTTCCACCAACGTATACACGACCTTGGTTTTCATCGTTAACAACTTTAGTTGATTTCATAATTCTTGTGCTTTTATGAGCAACTACATGAGAAGCTGCAAAAGCAGAAGATGAACCAAATGCTACTAAAGCAATAGCTATTGTCATAGATTTTTTCATATCAATCTCCACAATTGTTTTTATATTAATTTATTCAAACAACAACGTCTGAATAAACAGACCATATTTTTAGCATATTCAGTTAACAAAAATCAACAGAATTTTTTGGCTTATTGTTTTCACTTTTAGAATATGAGATACTTATAATTCTTAGTATTGTAAAGAAAAGATCTGAAAATATGTCTAAACCAAATTTTTTCCATCACGTAGAAACACTAAAGGATGAACTAGATGATATAATCATCTACATGGAAAATGCGGGAAAAATCAATGAGTTATTTTATCAAATAAGATCTGAACTTGATGACCAAGATCCTTTTGTAAAAATTAATGCAACTATCGCCGCTCAACTTTTAATATCTCAAAGCAAGACCATTCATTAAGATATCTAATGAACTACACAGTAACTTTTTCTGCGCGTTGTAACGCTATTTGAGCATTTCTTTCATCTTGAGCATTTTTATATAATTTACTTAATAAAAACCATCCTTTACTATCATTAGGATTTTGCGCAACACGATCTTTTAATAACAACATTAATGAAAAAAAATTATCTGGGCGCGCAAATAGTTCTTTGTAATCAATTTCTTTTTTCACTATCTCTAATTGTAATTGAGCCTTCATATTGTCAATGTATGCAATCTGTTTATATGCC
>CAYGUI010000025.1:0-8406 GCA_964353115.1 uncultured Gammaproteobacteria bacterium | reverse complement strand
CCCCTAAATAATTATAAAAGATAGCTGCAAAAAAAATATTTAATAAACATATAAATGCACTCGCCTTAAATATTTTAATTTTTATTATTTTATGCATTGTGTCCATTATTTTAATTTCTTCCTAATTAAAGCTAGACCAAATAGTAAGAAAATTACAGGAGCAAGCCATAAAAGGAGATTTTTACGAGAAAACTCTGGTTTTAACAATATAAACTCTCCATAACGCTCTGTAATATATTTTAGAATCTGTTCTCGGCTTTGCCCCTTTTCTACTTTCTTATAAATCTCTTCACGCAATTGCAATGCTAACTCAGCATCCGACTCTGCTAGTGATTGATTTTGACAAACCAAGCACTTTAGCTCATTAGTTAATTTTCTATATAATAACTCATGTTTTTTACTAGAAAATTTTAACTCTTGGAAATGCCCATAACTATTCAAACTAATTAATAAAAAACTACTGGTAATAATTAATATAATTTTTTTAATCATAAAATAATATCCTATAACATCTGCAATAATGGATTAATTTTTTTATCAATAATTTCATCGGTAATTGGACCTGCTATTCGCATACGAATCACACCATTTTTATCAATTATAAATGTTTCAGGCACCCCATAAACCCCCAAATCAAGGCCTAAATTACCATTAACATCAAAAATAACTAATTTATAAGGGTTTCTTAAGTCATTTAGCCATTTTTTTGCATCGTTAATATTATCTTTATAATCAACCCCAATTAATAAAATATTTTTATTATTGGTAAATTTAAACAGCTCATCATGCTCTTTTAAGCAGGCATAACACCAACTCGCCCAAAAATTTAAAATCACTATGTTATTTTTAAATACTTTATTATCAACCCTTGTCCCATTTAAATCTGTTAATTCAAATTTTGGAAATTTATGATTAATTAAAACTGATGGTAATTCTTGAGGATTCTTTTCAAGGCCAAATAAGAAAAATAAACAAATAATAATAAAAACTATAATTGGTATAATTCCACTTTTTACTTTCATCTTTTTCTCATTTTAGAAACCGCAGATAAAATACCACCCAAAGCCATTAAAAAACCTCCGAGCCATAGCAGACGAATATATGGTTTAACATAAATTCTAAAAGTCCAGCTGCCATCAGGATACCTATCACCTAAGGCTAAATATAAATCCTCAGTAAATCCGCCTGAAATTGCCACGTGGGTTTGCCAAATTTGCGGGGTAGTATAAAATCTTTTTTCTGGCATTAATATTTTCTGTGAATTATTTTTTATAGCCACAACTTCCGCTTTTACTGCCTGATAATTTTGCCCTTTTATATTATCTATTAAGCCATTAAAACGAAAAGTATACCCACCAACATTAACACTTTCACCTATTTTTAACCTAGCATCTTTTCCATCAGAAAGAACTGTTGAAACAGATATCGCAAAAATAACAATTCCTATGCTTAGATGCCCTAAAAACATCCCCCAAAAACCACCAGATAAGGCAAAAATATCATTATTGTTTTGCCTGATTTTTTGAAACAGCTTATAAAAAGAAAAAACAAAAACCCATGATGATAAAAATAATGCTGCTACAAAATTTAAAGTAATTGCCCCTATATTTATATACAAAAAATTTAGTATGAAAATAATACCTACTATTAGCGCACCAATACCAAGTTTTGATAAAAATTTTATAGCACTTGCATTATTATCGCCCCATTTAATAAACGGCCCGCAAGATAACAAAAACGCTACTACAAAAAACAATGGTATAAAAACCATATTAAAATAAGGAGGACCAACAGATATTTTTCCAAAGCCTAAGACATCTAAAACTAGTGGATATACGGTACCAACAAATACAGTTGAAGCTAATACTACTAATAATAGATTACCTAGACTTAAAAACATTTCACGTGAAAACAAGCCAAACTTGACATCACTTTGTAGCAAATTACTGCGCAATGAATATAACCCTAAACTTCCGCCAACAACTACTATTAAGAAAATTAAGATGAAAATTCCACGACTTGGATCGGATGCGAACGCATGCACTGAACTAATAACGCCTGATCTAACTATAAATGTTCCAACTAATGATAATGCAAAAGTCACTATTGATAATAAAATAGTCCAATTTTTAAATAAATCGCGTTTTTCTGACAACATTAAGCAGTGAATTAATGCTGTTCCTGTAAGCCATGGCATGAAGGAAGCATTTTCAACCGGATCCCAAAACCAAAAACCACCCCAACCAAGAACATAATAAGACCAAAAACTTCCTAAAGTTATTCCTATCGTTAAAAAACTCCAGGCAAATAATGACCAAATGCGCATGAAATTTAACCATTTTTTATCTAATCGCGCATTAAGCAATCCTGATAAGGCCAAAGAAAAAACTAAGGCAAAACCAACGTATCCCATATATAACATTGGCGGATGTGAAACCATCCCCGGATCTTGTAATAATGGATTTAAATCAAAACCTTCTAATGGCGAGCCAATGATGTCGCGAACAAAAGGATTGGAGGTGAACTCAATAAAAAATAAGAATCCTGCACTTATTAAGCCTAAAATAGCTAAAACTTGTGACAACACGATTCGTGGCAATTTATTTTTTACTGCAAATATAAAAAATAATGTCCAGATATTTAACAATGTCACCCACAATAACAATGATCCTTCATGAGCTCCCCACACCGCAGTAAATTTATATATCAACGGAAGATTGGTTAATGAATTACGTGCAACGTAAGGTAAACTAAAATCATTAACTAAAAATGCATGCGTTAAAATTGCATACGCAGCAATTATAAAAATAGCCTGTAAAACTGCAGCCCAAAGATTAATCCGCAACATATAATCTTTTTTGAAAAAATAACCATAAACAGGTATTAAAAACTGGCTAACTGAGCACGTCATAGCCAATAACAAGCAAAAATGCCCTAATTCTGGTAAATAAATACTCATTAAAACTCCATCTTTTTAATATTAGGCGGCATATAATTTTCATCATGCTTAGCTAAAACTTCGCTAGCAGCAACCTTTCCATTTGGCAGTAACTTACCTTTAATTACTACACCCTGCTTTTCTTTGAATAAATCTGGAAAAATCCCATCATAATAAATTTCTAATGAGTTTTTAAAATCAGTTATTTTAAAATATTTTCTAGTGCTATTTTTATCGTAAGTTAGACTTCCAGACATGACCATGCCGCCCAATCTAAATTCTTTAGATGTACTTTGTACTTTTTTATTAACAATATCACTTGGCGTATAATATAAATCTATACTGTTTTTAAGCGCAAATAATACAAAAAAAACACTTAATGATAGAGCAAAAACTACTGCACAAATAGTCCATATTTTATTTTTATGTATCTTATTCATTATTATTGTTAATTTCCTTTATAGCCTTACTCTTAAAATTAATAACATAAAAAAGATTAATGGCTATCACTGAGAATGCAATACCATAAGCACTCCAAACATAAGCTCCATAGCCATGCATTGCGAATATATTAAACATACTTTTTAACCCAACTAGATTTTTTTTCACGAATTAATATCTCTGCCTGACTGCATAAGATTAACATCACAAAGTATAACAAAAAAAATCCTAATATCATTGATAACAGCGGGTAAAGCATTGTACTAGCGATACTTGGAGCCTGAAGCTTGCTCAGCGTAGCTCCTTGGTGCAAGGTATTCCACCAGTTAACAGAGAAATGAATGATTGGTATATTAACCACTCCAAATAAAGCTAATAAGCTTGCGATAAAACTTGATTTTTGCTCATCATCAAAAGCATCGCGCAAAATAATACAACCTAAATATAAAAATAATAAAATTAATTCTGAGGTGAGTCTTGCATCCCAAATCCACCAAGTGCCCCACATAGGTTTACCCCAAATAGCTCCTGTTGTTAAGGCAATTAAAGTAAAAGATGCCCCAATAAAAGCGCTACTTTTAGCTAAAACATCTGCTAGTTTTAGTTTAAAAACCAAATAACTTCCGCTCATTAATGCCATAAATACATATATAAATAATGATAAGAATGCAGCTGGAACATGAATATAAATAATTCTAAATCCATCACCTTGTTGATAATCTGGAGGAGCTAAAAATAATCCACCGATTATGCCGTATGAAATACATAAGGCAGATAGCAATGATAATGGTATAAATATTTTTTTTGTCAATTTATAATAATTTGGCAAAGAACAATATTTATACATTTTCATAAAATTTAATTAGGTGGCGCTTATTTTTAAACCCATTTTAACCATAAATGGGCAAATCACCAACAATAAACTTAGAATTGCAGCCAGCAATGAAAAATTACTAACCCAAAGGCCTGAAAACACTCCAACTGAAAAAATTAATGTCGGCAAGTAGAATGGAACTAATAATAAAATTAAGAGATATCCCTGCGATCGAAGCGATAGCAAAATCGAATTAATAAAAGCACCTATTAAAACCAAATTAGCAGAAGAAATCATGACGCTAAAAAATACTACAAAAAAAATATCAAACTTCAAATTAAATAAAATAAAAAATAGTGGAAGAATAATTAATTGCGGAAGAATAATCATTAACCAATGACTAAAAATTTTTGTAAAAATATACTTAAAAAGCAAATTATTATTAATCAAATAAACATCAATAATTCCATCGGCAAAATCATCATGGAAAATTTTATCAATACTGAGCAATACACAAAAAATTATACTAAGCCATAAAGCACTGCCAGCAAACTTAGTCAAAATATTACTATCATCACCAAGCGCTATCGGGAATATTAATAATAATAACAAAAGAATTAAGGGGTACTGAATCAGCTGCGTTCGCTTAGCCCAAATTAATTTTAATTCTCTCCTAAGCACAAAACACGTCCTCTCAAATTTAAGCTCTGTTCTAATTCTTCTATATTTTGATGTGTACTAATTATAACTAAACCATTATTTAATATTTTTTCCTGTACCAGCTGCCAAAAAGCCGCTACAGCTGAGAAGTCAAGATTAACTGTTGGCTCATCAATAATCCAAATTGGCTTATTTTCAACAATTAATTTTAGTAAAGATAATTTCCGTTTTTGCCCTTGTGATAAAGTTTTAGCAATTGTATTTAATGGCTTATCTAACTGTAATTTTTTTAAAGCATCTGAGCAACGTTGATTATTAAGCTCAACTTCAGCTAATTCGGCAAACCACTGCAAATTATCTAAAATAGATAACTCCTCATATATGGCATTTTTATGACCAATAAAAGTAATTAGCTCCTGATTAACACAAAGATTTCCTTTTGTCGGATCTAATAAACCGGCGCAAAGTCGTAACAACGTCGTTTTACCAGATCCATTTGCCCCTTTAACTATTATTAACTCACCCTTTTTACCAGTAATATTAATATCCTTTAAGATACAACGCCCTGAGCGCTCAAAAAATAAATTGTTAATTTTAAGTAAATCGTTATTGATAATCATTATCATTTAGATTAAAATTACGGATATAAACCAAAGAAAAAAGCATGTTAACAGATACATTTTGCAGTGGAAAGAGCTATAAAATACTAAACTTCAAAAACCTTATAAATCAAGCATATAAGAATCATTTGCTTAATTTAGGAGTTTTTCCTGGAACTAAGTTTACTGTATTACGTTTTGCACCTTTTGGTGAAACTATCCAAATAGCCATTGGAAAATTCTCATTAATTTTACGTAAAACAGAATTAAATCAATTGGATATTGAGGAAGCATAATGACCTCATTAGCTCTTATTGGCAATCCAAATTGTGGAAAAACCACCATATTTAATAAACTCACAGGAGCAAAACAAAAGACTGGAAACTGGCCAGGAGTAACTGTAGAGCGCAAAACTGGCAAAATTGAGTATAAAAACAAAACTATTTATGTAAACGACTTACCTGGTTTATATTCAATAACAACAGCAACCGATCTTAAAGAATCAGCTCTTGATGAGCAAATTACCCAAGATTTTGTTTTTCACAACAAAGATCAAATCTACATAAATATAATTAATGCCTATAATCTTGAGCGTGGCCTAAATTTAACACTAGAGCTAAAATCTCTTGGACTACCGTGTATAGTTGTTTTGAATATGATGGATCAGGTCGAAAAAAATAATATTCAAATTAATTTAGAAAAATTAACCAAAATTTTAGAATTGCCAGTAATAGCTATTAGCGCTACAAAAAACCTAAAACAGACTGATTTTATTGATAAAATTTTTAATAGTTTAGAACAGCTATCTAAAAATACAGAATTTTTAATAAAAGATCATACTCCAAGCATAGAGCAGCGCTACGAAAAAATAAAAAATATTATTGATAAGTGTGTAATAGAAAAATCAACTCAAGAAATATTTGATGAGAAAATAGATAAAATCTTGCTTAATAAATATTTGGGGCTGCCAATATTTTTAACAATTATTTATTTAATGTTCGAATGCTCAATGACTTTTGGTAATGCATTAAAACCACTGTTTGATATTCCAACTAAAGCCATTTTTGTTGATGGCTTATATTTATTAGCGACTAAAGCTCACTTTTCATCTAGCATTGCAAATATTTTAGCGAATGGTTTAGGAGTAGGCATTAATACTGTTGCGGGATTTATACCTCAATTATGGCTTTTATTTTTCTTTATAGCGTTTCTTGAAGATTCCGGATATATGGCACGTGCGGCATTCATAATGGATAGAATTATGCAAACTATCGGTCTACAAGGCCAATCTTTTGTACCATTAATTATTGGCTTTGGTTGTAATGTCCCAGCAATTATGGCTACTCGCCATTTAAATTCAGCACGTGATCGTATAATTACCAGCCTTATGACGCCTTTTATGTCATGCGGAGCAAGATTAGCTATTTTTGTGGTATTTGCCAATGCGTTTTTCCCACAAAATCCTGGTATTATTCTTTTTATTCTTTATTTGTCTGGCATCGCTGCTGCGCTAATTACTGGATTTATTGTCAATAAAATATTACTTCCAACTAAAAGTTCTTTTTTTGTACTTGAAATGCCTAGTTATCACCTACCGCAAATAAAAAACATATTTATTTTAACTTGGAATAGATTAAAGGGTTTTGTATTGCGCGCAGGAAGAATTATTTTGCCAATATGTCTACTCATTGGAGCTTTTAGCACTAATGGTGCCATAGAGACAGTAAGTCGAAAAATAACACCAATTCTAAGCCCTATGGGTATTAAAAATGATAACTGGCCAGCTACTGTCGGACTTATGACTGGAGTAATGGCAAAAGAAGTTGTAATTGGTAGTTTAAATACTTTATATAGTAATAATGAAAAAAAAGTTATAGATAGCGAGGATAATAAGACTCAATTTAACTTGCCAGACATAATAAAAAATACCATTACAGAAACAAAAACAGCTTTTGCCAGCATCTTTCATTTGCAAAGCATAAACCCTTTTAAAGCAAATCAAGCTGATTCTCAGATGTCTTCATATGCAACAAGCAATATGATGGATAAATTTTCAGATAAATACGCAGCTTTTGCCTATTGTCTATTTGTATTATTATACACACCGTGCATTTCAACTATTGGTGTTCTTGCTCGTGAATCAGGTAAGGTTTGGAGTATAATTTCTACCATTTGGAGTATAGATATTGCCTATTCTATCGCTGTAATTTTTTACCAAACAGCATCAATTATTAATAATCCTATAGATAATTTAACTCCTTATATAATTATTACCACATTGATTACTATAAATATTTTTCTTCTAGCTTCATTAAAATCTTATATTAAATCTATTAGTAATCAATCTTATAGCAAAATACTAGATCTTAAGAATATGGCAAAATTAGATTTTTGTGATGACGGATGTAAAGGCTGTGCTTTAAAAAGTGCGGTTCAGTGTAATTAGGGGTATTGATCAGAAATAAAAAAGGCGATTAAAACAATCGCCCTTTTTTTGCAAAAAAAGTTCTTATGCGTTGTTAGACTGAGCTTGTTGCTGAGGTCTTCTACGTTGTTGAGCTCTTTTACGAGGAGCAGCTCTACGAGAAGCAGCTTTTTTAGCTCTACGTACTGGACGTTTAGCAGTAGCTTTTTTAGCAACACGTCTTTTAGCAGGTTTTGCAGCAGCATGTGCTTTTTTAACCTGACGAGCAGCATCAGCTTTAACTTTTTTAACGTCTTTCTGTAATTTAGCAACTCTTTTTTTCATTGCATCAAGAGCTTTCTTGTGAGCACGTCTCATTTTAACAACTTGAGCAGCGTGAGCTTTACGAACTTTTGCAAGTCCAGCTGCAGCAGTAGATTTTTTAGCTACTTTTTTAGCTACTTTTTTAGCAGGAGCTGCTTTTTTTGCAACTCTTCTTTTTACTTTTGCCATTTTGTTTCTCCAAATTTTTTCGGGCGGACATTAATAA
>CAYGUI010000024.1:0-18396 GCA_964353115.1 uncultured Gammaproteobacteria bacterium | reverse complement strand
AGTAAATACAGTAAGAGAACTATTAACTCAAGACATAATTCCTGATAGCATAAAAAATAATAATTTTTTGTCTTTTAATATTTTTTGTTTTGCTGTTAATACTCGTGACTTACAAACTATAAAAAACCTAATTTCTATTGAAAAAATATTTCAATCTATAAATTTTCATTTATCTCAAAGCTCGGGAAGAGAACTTTTACGACCTATACTTACTTCAGAAAAAGAAGAAGATCAGGAAATAAAAAGAGAATTAATAAGATCTTTTTTCACACAACCTATTCCAGAATCTGCAGCCATTAAACCAATAAAAAGATCTCAACCTAAGCCATAAATTTGTTTAGCGCGCTCTTCAAATGCATCAATTAAATTAGTGGTAATTTGTTCAAATGCTGCGCCAAACATCATTTCCAGCATATAACTTGAGAATTCAAACCCTATTTCACAACTTACTTTACAGTCTGTAGCTCCAATTGGCTCAAATAGCCATTTGCCAGCAAAATCTTTAAAAGGACCTTCCACCAATTCAAGATCAATACTTTTACTTGGATCTAACTTATTTTGGGTAGTAAAAGACTTACTCATGCCACCTTTTGACAAAGTTAACGTCGCAGTCATTGATTTTTTTGTTTCTTTTTCTATTTCAGCTTGCGAGCACCATGGCAAAAATTCAGGGTATTTTGCTACATCATTAATTAAATTAAACATTTGCTCTGCTGTATACGGTACAAATATTTGTCGTGATATTTTTTTCATATTGCCTCCTTTAGTATATAATTATACGCCATGGGTAAGAAAAAAATATCACCAAATAATATCGCCGCTAATAAAAAAGCTCGTTTTGAGTTTTTTATTGAACAAACTTTTGAAGCTGGAATATCGCTTACTGGCTGGGAAGTTAAAAGCTTGCGCGCCGGAAAATGTCAGTTAGTTGATAGCTATGTTATTGTTAAAAATAATGAAGCTTGGTTATTAGGGGCTATTATATCTCCTCTTATTAGCGCATCAACTCATGTTGATCCGGATCCTCAACGCACTCGCAAATTATTATTGCATAGAAAAGAGCTTGATAAATTAATAGGTGCTATTCAAAGACAAGGATATACCCTCTTAGCATTATCTTTTTATTGGAAAAATAATAAAGTTAAAGTCGAGCTTGGACTTGGCAAAGGTAAAAAATTACACGATAAACGCGAAAGCTTGAAGGAAAAAGAGCTACAACGTCGCGAGTTGAAAAATCTTAAGCTAAAATAAAAGTATCTGTTTTTTTTACTTTTATAAAGCTTATGCCTCTAAAAACCATTAGCCATTTTATTAATCGCGAAGCCTTGAGTGGATTATTTTTAATAGCCTCTGCTATTTTAGCAATGATTATTGCCAATTCACCTTTTAATAATTTTTATCAAGATATATTACATCTTGATATCATAGTTAAAATAGGTAACTTTGATATTCACAAACCATTATTATTATGGGTAAATGACGGCCTAATGGCTATCTTCTTTTTTTTAATCGGCCTTGAAATTAAACGTGAATTTTTAGAAGGAGAATTATCTAATAAGGAGCAGATTTTCATGCCACTTATTGGAGCCATTGGCGGCGTAGCAGTTCCAGCTTTTATTTACTATTTATTTAATCAAGATAATTCCATTGCGTTACATGGATGGGCTATTCCAACTGCAACAGACATTGCATTTTCATTAGGTCTTTTAGCATTATTAAATAAAAGAGTACCATTAAGTTTAAAAGTATTTCTAATGACTTTAGCAATATTTGATGATTTATCTGCAATTATTTTTATTGCTATTTTTTATACAAAAAAATTATCTTTTTATTCTCTACTGCTTGGTCTAATACCTTTATCAGCCCTAATTATAATGCAATATAAGCGTGTAACAAGTACACATCTTTATGTATTTGCTGGCATGTTTTTGTGGGCAGCATTTTTAAAATCTGGCGTGCATGCAACACTTGCTGGTGTTGTAATATCAATGTTTATTCCGATGAAAGGTAGTGATCCTAAATTTTCACCACTCAAACATTTTGAGCATACATTACAAGGTTTAGTTAATTTTTTTATTCTCCCGCTCTTTGCCTTTGTTAACTCAGGATTAGTATTTAAAAATATTGGTATAAATCATTTATCTCATGAAATTACCTTAGGTATATTTTTTGGATTATTTTTAGGAAAACAAATTGGAATTTTTGGCTCATGCAGTCTTGCAATATTATTTAATTTAATAAAAAAACCAAAAGAAATAAGTTTTACACAACTTTATGGTGTTAGCGTTTTATGTGGCGTTGGCTTTACCATGAGTTTATTTATAGGATCACTTGCTTTTGATTATACTGGCAAAAATTTTATTGCCTTGAGCCAATTAGGAATTTTTAGTGGCTCCTTAATTTCAGCGATTGTAGGAATGACGGTATTGTATTTTTCGGATCAGAGAAAGTAAAACCCCCCGGCGCTAGCGCGCCGACCCCCTTTACAAAAGGAGAGTTTTATTTAAATCTCACAACTCAAAATAGCTGCCTTTAAGGTGGCTATTGCTTTCATGCGAGTAAAACCTTTACGCCACACAAGTGCTACTGTTCGCTCAGGGATTGGCTTAACAAAATCTTTTACGACTAAATCTAAATCAGCTTCTGAATGAGTATTAATTGCGCTTTGCGGCAAAATAGTAATTCCTATTCCAGAAGCTACCATACAGCGCAAAGTTTCCAGCGAGCTTCCCTCGGTCATCATAGTCAAATTTGGATCAGAATTAATATTATTCAAACAATTTGGACAGTAACTAACAACCTGATCACGAAAACAATGATTTTTTCCTAATAATAAAACTTTTTCATTATCCAAATCAGTGACCGAGACTTTGTCCTTTTTTGTTAATTCATGATTTTTAGGTAAAACTAATTTAAACTGCTCAGAATATAATTCTTCTATTTCAACACCAGGCTCTGTAAATGGCAAAGCAATAATAATTGCATCTAGATCACCTTGGCGTAATAAATTTCTAAGCTCGGCAGTATAACCATCACGAATATAAGCTGGCATTTGTGGTGCATTATGTTTTAAATCGTGAATAATATGCGGAAATATATATGGTCCGATAGTATAAATTGCACCAATACGAAGAGGTATAGATAACTCATCACGACCACCGTGTGCAATTGTTTTTATCTCTTCTGCTTGCTCAAGAACATCTTGAGCTTGCTCAACAATTTTTTGGCCAACTAGTGTCACGCGAACATCAGTTTTATAACGCTCAAAAATTTTTATATTTAATTCATCTTCTAATTTTTTGATTGCAACACTAAGCGTCGGCTGACTAACGAAGCACTTTTCTGCAGCACGACCAAAGTGTTTTTCTTGTGCTACAGCAACAATATAACGAAGCTCTGTTAATGTCATGCTACTGATCCTTCAGTCACAAATTTACGATTATATTGCTTGGCTAGATCTATAGCTTCTTGTAAATCTTCTGACTGTAAATTTTTGGCTATACCTTTTTGTTTATTAAGTGCACGATCAAATAGCAAACTACTATTTGCCGCAGATAACCATGCATAAGCTTCAACATCATCACGCACTACTCCATCACCACTCAAATACATTTCAGCAAGTCTATATTGTGCAGGCGCAAATCCTTGTGTAGCTGCTTTTAACAACCATTTGAAAGCTTCTTTTTTATCTTGTTTAATGCCTTTTCCGTCATAATAAATAGTTCCAATTGAATATTTGGCGTAACTTGAGCCACGAGCAGCAGCCCGACCATAATAATTTAAAGCTTTTACTGTATTTTTAACTTTGTTATCTCCATAAAGATAGATTTCAGCCAAATCATTTAAAGATGCCAAATTACCTCGATCTGCAGCTTTATTAAACCAATCTATTGCCCAACTAACATTATAAAAACTACTATTAGGATTATTAAGATGAGAAGCTAAGGTATGCATATTAATTGCAATTTGTGGAGATTTGAGACCTTTCTTATAAAAATGAGCAGCTAAATTAGGCTCTTCCTTTATTCCTATACCGTATTGATAAATAACACTTAAAGCAAATGCTGCATATCCATTATTTTTATCAGCCAATTCAGTAAACCATTTGACAGCTTCTGGAACATCTTTCTTTAAACCACGACCATCTAATAAATTATCTGCCAACTTAATTTGAGCATTCTTGTCATTATTATTAGCTTGAGCTATCAATGCTAAAACTTCTGGTTCAAGTCTAATATAATCAACATCCCCAACAGATACTATTGAAGATCCAAAAGAATAAACACCTGATGTTACACAAAGAATTGTCCCTAATAAAAATTTTTTTATCATTTTTTTATCCCTTCTCGATAAATTTTAATTACTTGTTTTAGAACTTTTAACCTTCGAATCATTTCATCAAAATTCATTCGACTATCAAGCTCCATTTCTAAATAAATTCTAACATACTGCTGATCTAATAATCGGGTTTTGATTTCGCTTATATTAGATCCAACATCTGTAACTATATTAGATATTTTAGCTAATAAACCAGTTTCATTAAAAACTTCCAGCACTAATTTTACCTTAAAAATCCCAATTAGATTTTTATTCCAATTTAAATGCATTAAATTAGAGGGAGAAAATTGTATGGTAGCCATGTTACTACAATTAGCATGATGAACAACTATACCTTCACCTAATTTTAGTACACCAATGATAGAATCGCCTGGCAAAGGACAACAACAATCAGCAATAGTTACAGCAAGACCCTCCGTTCCTTCGATAAGAAGCGGCTTAGCATTTTGCTCAGATGAATTTACAACTGAGCTTTCCTGCTCATCAACCAAAGCTAATGCCACAACATAAGCCATTCGTTTGCCAAAGCCTATTTCAGTATACAAATCATTTAGATCTTTTAAATTGTAATTTGTAAGTATATTTTGCCAAGACTCTTCACTAATTTTATTAAATGATGAATGCAAATAGTCTAGAGCATTAATTAATAATTTTTCGCCCAAAACAATTACATCATCTTTCTGCTGTGTCTTAAAATAACTTTTAATATTGTTACGCGCCTTACCAGTTACAGAAAAATTTAACCAAGCAATATTAGGTCTCGCATCTTTAGCAGTAATAATTTCAACTTTATCGCTATTTTTCAGTGTTGTGCTAAGTGGCACTAAGCGATTATTAATTTTAGCTGCAATGCATTTATTACCAATATCTGTATGAACAGCATAAGCAAAGTCAATTACAGTTGATTTTCTTGGTAATTTTATAATCTTTGTTTTTGGCGTAAAAACATAAATTTCATCAGGATATAAATCACTTTTTACATCTTCCACAAAATCCAATGAACTCACTGCTTTTTGCTGCATATCCATTAAAGATGTAAACCATTCACTGGCAAAAACTTTAGCTTCATCAACGCTTGATGCTAATGAATCGCTTAACCAATAAGCAGCAACACCGTTTTCTGCCATTTTATACATTTCATGTGTACGAATTTGTACCGCCAAATGCATGCCAGATGTTGTGACCAAAGTAGTATGTATTGATTGATAACCGTTTTTTTTCGGTATCGCTATATAATCTTTAAAATATTTTAAAATTGGTTTATATAAAGTGTGTAAAATTCCTAAAACCTGATAACACTCGGAAATATTCTCAACTTCAATTTGAAAATGATAAGAATCGAGTATTTCATCAAAAGTTAAATTTAAATCACGAATTTTTTGATAAACCCCGTAAGTATGCAGCTCTTTCATTTTTATTACTGCATGAGGCAAATTAGCTAATTTTAATTTTTCTTTAATCGACTTTTTAAGAGACAAAATAATCGGCTTACGTTCAATAATTCCTTTACGTAAAGATTTTTCAATAACTCGTGCTCGATAAGGAAATAAAACACGAAAACTTAGTTCTTCTAAGTCTACTTTAAAACCATGCATTCCAAGCCGATTGGCAATGGGAGCATAAATTTCTAAAGTTTCACGCGCAATACGATTTTTTTTATCCGTTCGCAAAGAGCCAATAGTTTGCATATTATGCAATCTATCCGCCATTTTTATAATTATCACGCGAATATCTTTAACCATGGCCAAAAGCATTTTACGGAAGCTTTCAGCTTGTGCTTCTTCACGGCTTTCAAATTCAATGTGTTTTAATTTACTAACGCCATCAACCAAATTTGCAATTTCTTGACCAAAATTAGTTACTAAATCTTGCTTCGTTGCTGACGTATCTTCAATAACATCATGTAATAAAGCGACCATAATGCTTTCATAGTCCATACCTATTGAAAACAAGATTTTACAAACTGCTATTGGATGGGTGATATAAGGCTCACCAGATATGCGACGCTGCTTGATGTGTGCATCAGCTGCAAAATTATAAGCAGCATCGATTTTAGCTAATTGTGATTCATCAAAAAAAGTAGCTAATTCTTTTCTTAATTCTTGATAATGATTTTCAGCGCGAGGATCATTGATCATAAGATCATTATCTTTGCCCTAATGATTTAGCTAGATCTTTTAGATATTCATCATATAAATATTTTTTCTGGGCTATTTCACGTAATGCAACCACAGTTGCTTTATCATTTTCCCACGGAACTCTTGAAGTTTCAGCTCCAGAATCAAGCATTTTAGCGCGCAAAGAAGCAACTAAAACTAGTTCAAAACGATTAGTTACATTTTCCAAACAATCTTCAACTGTAATTCGTGCCATGGCTACCTCTTTTTTATAAATCTCTATTATGTAATTTTATCAAATATGCAGTTTTTAAGCCAGTAAGGTTTTTAACATTTCTCCTAACTTAATCCTTTGGCTATCCAGTTTAAGACGTGTCGCGTTAATAACAGCTTCAATATCAGCAACCGCACGCTCAAAGTCATCATTTACTACCAAATAATCAAAATCTACATAATGTGAAATATCCTGACATGCCTGATGCAAACGCTTTTCAATAATATCTTTTTTATCCTCTGCGCGACTTTCCAATCTTTTACGCAAATCATCAAGAGACGGTGGCAAAATGAAAATAGAAACAGCTTCTGGATATAAATTACGGATTTGTAAATTACCTTGCCAGTCAAGCTCAAGAATAATGTCTTGCCCTGAATTTAATACTTTTTCTAGCCACTTTTTTGATGTTCCATAAAAATTATCATAAACATTAGCATGCTCAATAAAATCACCATGGGCAATCATTTGCTCAAATTCTTCTTTTTTAACAAAATTATAATGAACGCCATCAATCTCTTTACTTCTGCGCGGACGAGAGGTATGAGAAACCGATAAACTTATATCATTGATTCTATGCAATATTTCGTTAACTAGCGTAGTTTTTCCAACGCCAGATGCTGCTGCAATTACAAATAATTGTCCTTTGGTTTTATTCATTTTTATTTTCTTTATCGACATTTTAGAAAAATGCTAAAATAATAGTTTTAAAGCTAGGTATTCTACCATATGGATAGAATTATAATCCAAGGTGCTCGCACCCATAATCTAAAAAATTTAACGCTAACTATCCCACGGGACAAATTAGTAATAATTACAGGACCTTCTGGCTCAGGCAAGTCGTCTCTTGCCTTTGATACGTTATATGCCGAAGGCCAGCGTCGCTATGTCGAATCACTTTCTGCATATGCACGACAGTTTTTAAGCCAAATGGAAAAACCTGATGTTGATAGCATCGAGGGTTTATCCCCTGCTATTTCTATTGAACAGAAATCAACTTCACACAATCCACGCTCAACCGTTGGCACAACGACCGAAATCTACGATTACTTAAGGCTATTATTTGCTCGTATTGGCATTCCTAAATGTCCAAATCATAATATAGATCTTAGCGCCCAATCTGTCAGTAATATGGTTGATGAAGTGCTTAAAATTCCAGCTGACACCAAACTAATGCTTCTAGCTCCAGTCGTGCGCGATAGAAAAGGTGAATATATCGATTTATTCAAAGAGCTCGCTGCTAAAGGCTTTGTACGCGCTCGCGTTGATGGAAAAATTATTGAACTTGATAATCCACCTAAATTATCGCTGCATCATAAACATAGTATTGAAGTAATCATTGACCGCTTTAAGGTTCGTGATGATATTAAAACACGGCTTGCTGAGTCGTTTGATACAGCGCTTAAGCTCTCTGATGGCTTGGCTGTTATTTCTTTTCTGGATTCCCGCCTGCGCGGGAATGACGAACAAGGAGATAAAGACGTCATTCCCGCAGATAAAGACGTCATTCCCGCGCAGGCGGGAAACGTCAGTAGCGCAGCAATCCAGGATCTCCTCTTCTCCGCCACCTTCTCCTGCCCGCATTGCGGATACAGCATCTCAGAACTTGAGCCGCGGCTATTCTCATTTAACAATCCAATCGGCGCCTGCCAAACGTGCGACGGCCTTGGCATAACGCAATATTTTGATCCAGAAAAAATTATTTACGATGAAACCGTATCACTGCGTCGCGGTGCCATAGATGGATGGGATGATAATAATTATTATTCAATGCAATTATTAACAGCTCTTGGCAAACATTACGGCTTTGATGTTGATACTAAATTTAATAAATTAACTAAAAAACAACAAAAAATTATTTTATACGGCAGCGGTGATGAAGATATTGAATTTGTTTATTCAAATCAACATGGCCGCACAGTGCATAAAAAACATCCTTTTGAAGGAGTTATACCCAATATGGAGCGGCGCTATCGCGAAACTGGATCTAATTATGTGCGCGAAGAATTAACTAAATTTATTATTAATAAAGTTTGTGCAGATTGCAGTGGCTCGCGATTAAACTTACAAGCACGCAATATATTTATTGATAATATGAATTTGCCAACATTTGCTAATTTATCAATTGCTGACTCACAAAAATTTATTAAAAGTTTAAAATTAACTGGCTCAAGAGAAAAAATTGCGAGCAAAATTTTACAAGAAATTATTTCTCGTACTCAATTTTTAATGGATGTTGGACTTGAATATTTATCATTATCACGCAGCGCCGATACTTTATCAGGCGGTGAAGCACAACGTATTCGCTTGGCCAGTCAAATTGGCTCACAATTAGTCGGCGTTATGTATATTCTTGATGAGCCAACCATAGGTCTACATCCACGAGATAATGCAAGATTATTAAAAACTTTGCATCATTTACGTGATATTGGCAATACCGTGATAGTTGTTGAACACGATGAAGAAACTATGCGCGATGCCGATCAAATTATCGACATTGGCCCAGGCTCGGGTGTGCATGGCGGCGAAATTATAGCGCAAGGCACGCCACAAGAAATCATGGACAATGATAAATCAATTACTGGGTTATATTTATCAGGTAAAAAGAAAATTTCAATTCCTAAAAAGCGCCATCAAAAAGATGATGAAAAATTATTAAAAATAATTAGCGCAACTGGTAATAACTTAAAAAATGTTACTGCTGAGTTCCCGGTTGGATTATTTACTTGTGTGACTGGGGTGTCAGGCTCCGGAAAATCGACTTTAATTAACGATACTTTGTATCCAGCAGTTGCCAAAGTTCTAAACAAAAACGAAAGACTAGAAGAAGCACCGTATAAAAAAATAGAAGGGATAGATTATTTTGACAAAATAATTTCTATAACTCAAAGCCCAATTGGTCGCACACCGCGCTCCAATCCCGCAACATATACTGGCCTTTTCACCCCCATTCGCGAACTATTTGCCAAAACCGTCGAGGCCCGCACCCGTGGTTATAACGTTGGCCGCTTTAGCTTCAATGTTCATGGCGGTAGATGCGAAACTTGCCAAGGCGATGGCTTAATAAAAATTGAAATGCATTTCTTACCGGATATGTATGTGATGTGTGACACTTGTGAAGGCAAACGCTATAACCGCGAGACTTTAGAAGTTTTGTATAAAGGCAAAAATATACATCAAGTGCTAGAAATGACGGTGGAAGATGCACGAGAATTTTTTGATGCCATACCTAATCTAAAACGAAAATTACAAACTCTTATAGACGTTGGTCTTTCGTATATTACTTTAGGACAAAGCGCTATAACTTTATCGGGCGGTGAAGCACAGCGGATTAAACTTGCAAAAGAATTATCCAAGCGTGATACGGGTCGAACTTTATATTTACTTGATGAGCCGACAACCGGCCTGCATTTTCAGGATATAGAATTATTACTAAAAGTTTTACTACGCCTACGCGATGCTGGCAATACGATTATTGTTATCGAGCATAACTTAGATGTAATAAAAACTGCGGATTATATTATTGATTTAGGCCCCCAAGGTGGCGATAAAGGTGGTGTTATTATCGCCACTGGAAGTCCAGAGGTTATAGCGCAGGACCCGCAGTCGGTGACGGGGAAGTTTCTAACGCTGTAGCAGCGGCTAAAGAGAGTTCTTTAACAGACGATACAAAAATAGGAAGAATATAATTTTCGTCTTTCCATTCATCAAAACATATCTTTTGCTCTGGAGTAAAAGATTCAATTTGCTCCGGCGTTAATGCTTCGATCATATCTACCGTAAAAAATTCAAATTGCTCTTTTGTTACAGCTTGAATTTGATCAGGCGTAAAAGCTTTAATTTGAATTGTTGAAAAAAGCAAAAATAATTTAGGATTTAAAGATTGGATTTGTTCTGGTGTAATAGACCTAATATGATCCTCTGTAAGCCCCCTAATTTGTCTCAGTGTCAATTTATGAATTTTATCACCCACAACACTTAAAGACAGAAGCGGAATTATTTCTTTAACTAATTGCATATAAAAACCTAATAATATATTTAATAGGTATTTATGCTACATTAAATCAACTAACAAATTCAAGTTTGACGTGACGCCCTGAAATTAAATAAACAGGGTTGCCGCGTCGCATCGCTTACAGCAATGACGGAGGGGGATGACGGCGCATTCTTTGCCGCTGATATAAACATCCCAGGCTTTAAATCATTAACTAAAGTTTCAATTCTACACATCAAAACTTTGCTCTGCTCTAAAGTAAAAGCCCTAAGTCGTTTGCTAGTGATTATCAAAATTTGCGCAGAAGTAAAAGCATTAATTTGATCGGCTGTAAAAGACTGAATTTGATTTATGTTATTACAAAGAAAAAACTGAAATTGCCAAGGTGTAAATAAACTAATTTGCTCAGGTGTAAAAATTTTAATTTGCTCTGGCGTTAAAATTTGAATTTGCCAAGGATCAAAAGCTTGAATTTGGCAAATTCCAAAATTACTAATATCTAATTTAGTAAGAGCACGAATTTCTTCTATAGTAAGTGCTTTAATCTGTTTATCACTTAACATTTTGCTTCTTTGTTTTTCTTTTTCTAGCCCCGTTTTCAAATCTCTCCAAGGCAGCTTGTTGATCAGCAGCTTGTGCTACTGCTCTTCTTTTTTCCTCTTTCGCAGGAGTTAAACAATAATCATCACCTTCTTTTGAGATAACTTCTGCAGCAGGATCAACGGGCCTTTTTGCTGCATGTATGAGTAAAGATGGTGAAGGATTTTTTATTGATAATTCATCATGAGCAACCCAAGCCTTAATTTGCGCAGAAGCCCGATCAAACCTGGCTTGCCTTGCAACACGAAGTCTCATATTATCTCGTGAATCTTTTGCTTTAGCATAAATACTAAAATCTTTATTCGGGCGATTATTTATAAAATCAATATAATAAATTTTCTTGGGTTTTGGTTTTTTACCAGAAAAAAATAGTAAATTCCAGATGGTTTGCATAATTAAAAATCCTTTTTTAATATCAAAACCATTGTAATATACTTTTGGTATTATGCGAAAGCTTCTACAAAATATCCATATGCCAAGATTCCAGCAATGGCAGCAGCTAAAGAAAAGGCTGCTATTTTGACGCGCTTTTTATTCTTTTCGGTCATAATTTTTTTATGCGTCAAGGTCACAGTGCTATTAATATGGCGTTTTTTTGCTATTTCTGCGGCAATAGATTTTACTTCATTAGAAATAACAGCTTTTTCAACAATATTTGGCTCTTCATAAAAACCAGACCACCAGCCAGATTGCCAAATTAAATATTCATCATCCGATTCAGAAAAAGGATTATCCTCCAAATCAATTTCTTCTGAGGCAGCATAATAACCTGCTTGCCACGCAGCGTCCTTATTTGGCATTACACTGTGCAGTACTAAATTAAGCTCTTTATCTATATTGTTAGATTTATCCATAATTTTTTTAGTTTTTTAACTGCATATTTCCAGAGTAGCTAGTATAAAATTTTGTGTCAATATACTAAATATTAGCTATTTTCAGCTTAACTGTCGGCACTAAAAATACTAACTCTTTATTTAACTTCATGTAAAATCTGACTATTGTTGATAATTCTCCTACGGGATTGTATAATATTCTCATATCATTTACCTGCGGCGCATTATAAATTTCTACACCAAAATTGGTTAATTTCTTACAAAATTTATCTAGAATATCGGTATTATCAATCTTGGGATTAATGCGAACATGGTTAATTTCAAACAATTGATTTGCTACTTTAACATCCCATTCACTAATTTGTCTTACAGTCATAGACGCTAAAGAGCTAACCCGACCACAGTCGATTACCCCTATTTCTTGGTCAATAACAAATTCATAAATTTCTGCAATTTCTGAATTAGTAACCAAACTGGCATTAATAATTAAATACTTGTCCATAACTACTTTATCGGCATTCCAAACTAGTAATTAAGTAACTAATTTGCTAAATTAGATCCATGTCGTAAATATAAAAGGAGTTAGTTATGTCAAATCCGCTTTATCTTTTTGGTACTAATCATTCTCAAAATCCTTTCGTTGCCGGAACCCCACGAGAAAAATTTTCCCCATATGGTCGAATGCCACACATATCACCTTTTGATGGAAAGCCTTTTTATTTGCCTACTGATGGCGGCACTACCGACATCTACTCAACAAAACATCGACCTATTGGTCTTCTATCTCTACCACCTATTCCGGAACCAAATTATAATCTTCCCGCACCGCGGATTCAAAGAGCATTAGTGCAACCGCAAGAAAGAATGCTGCTATCAGATTCCAGCATAATAAATATGAGAAATGGAATTGGTAAAATAAATGAAGATAACGATCAATTTTCTGAAGCTGTTGAAAAGCATAGCTTAATTCGTTTTGCATCTCGAGTATTAGGAAAAATAAATAGTTTACCTAAACCTGCACCTATCTTGATTTATATAGTCTCGGCTTTAGTTCCTATAATTATTACTGTTGGAGTATTAGTCGGAACAGGGGTAACTGGAACTACAGCTTTAGCCATCTCAGCAATAGCTTTATTAGTCTTATACGCTATTACGACAGCAATTCTTCTTTATGGCTGGGGAGGATCAATAAAAATTTATGATGCGGCAAAATTAATAAGCAAAACACTAAAAGAACAATCAGAAGAGTTAACTCAAAATTTAGAGCATACAATAAGAATAATTAACAGCCTAAAACAAAATGTTGATCGACTATCAACTGAAGTTGATCGTTTAGCGATAAGTGAGGCTCACTTTGCAGATTTAGCTAATCAATTTCAAGCTAAAATAAAAACTTTAGAAGAAGTTTTAAGCCAGAAGGTTAAAGAATTAGAGCTACGAAATGAGGAATTCAAAACCAGAATAGCAGAATTCCAAAATGAAAGAGAAAAATTATCTAAAGAAATAAGTGATCGTAATGCAGAACTAAAACAAAGAACTATTGAATTTGGAGAAGAAAGAGAAAAATTATCGAGAGAAATAGATGCTCGTAGTGAAGAATTGAAAAAAAGAGTTGCTGAATTTGGTGAAGAAAGAGAGAGATTAGCAAAAGAAATCACTGATAGAAATGAAGAATTAAAAAAACGAGTTTCTGAATTTGGTGAAGAAAGAGAATTATTATCAAAAGAAATAACTAGTCGCAATGAAGAATTAAAGAAAAGAGTAACTGATTTTGAAGAAGAAAGGGAACGATTAGCAAAAGAAATCACTGATAGGAGTGAAGAGCTTAAAAATAAAACAGCTGAATTTGGTGCGGAAAGAGAAAGATTAAGCGGTGAAATAGACAAAATAACGGAGAAGGAACTTCAATTATCTATTGAAATCGACAGACTTAAAACTACTTCTGATGCATACAAAAAAGAACTAGATAAATTCAAAGATCTTTCTAAAGATTATGAAAAACAAATAGTTATACTGACTAAAAATAATGAAGACTATCAAAGAGAAAATAAAAATCTTAAAGAATCTGTAAGCAATTTAAGTAAAGAAATTGAGACACTAAAAGAAGAAATTAAAAGCTTTCAAACTGAAGTTACTAAATTAAAAGAAAATAATGCTGATTATGCAGAAAAAAATTCCGAATTAAACTCTTCAGTTAAAGCACTGCAGCAAATATCAGAGCGTTTATCTCAAGTTTTTGCAAGTCTCGTTGGAGATGGAGCAAAACTTGAAGCATTCAAAAAAGCAATGGATGATTTCATGGAAGACAAAGAATTATTTGCTGATGCTGTTCTTGGATTGGATAATTTAAGAGATAAGTTAGAAGCTACTATAGAACACAGTAAAAACATTTCAGATCAATTAGAGAACGCTGTCGAAGAACTTAAAAAAATGACAGCTTTTTCAGAAATTATAAAGCAAATTCGTATTGCTTTAAGATCACGTAATTCCATAACACAAAGCGACTTTGAAGAAATAATGCGTAAGATAGACGTGAATATTGATGAACTTGAAGTTAGAAAAGAAGTTCCGGTAAGAACACGAAGAGCTTTAATAGACTTTAGAAGAAATATTATTGAACAAAAAGAAGAAGAAGCACAAGAGGAGTCGCGACAAAATGAAGCGCTACAAAGATTTATCAAAGCTTGTGAAGTCCATCAACCAGAGGTGTTAATGCAAGCAACGAAATCGGTAGCCCCTCCACGTTTCATACCATCCGCAGCCGCAGCCGCCGCAGCGGCTGTCGTAGCTAATGAAACTTGTTATCCCGACGCCCCTTCTGATAACGAAGGATCAGTATCGTCTGTTGCTACAGTATCAACCGGGCCGATTCTTACTTCGCCAAGACAATAATCCCAGGCTTCGCTGCGCTACGCCGGGCAAGCCCTGCAGCGAAGCCGGACTTTAACAAGTCAAAAATATAGGCTATCATAGCGCGACTATAGAGGGCTTATGAATTCAATAAAACTTGCAAAAAAAACTGAGCAAAATTTTAAATCGATTTTTAAAATAAAAGATTATTCCATTGGTGGTGATGAATTTATTTTTATGGCAGGTCCCTGCTCTATTGAATCACGTGAACAAATTTTTGCAATTGCCGAACAAGTTTCAAAGGCTGGTGCACAAATTTTACGTGGCGGTGCGTTTAAACCACGAACTTCACCATATAGCTTCCAAGGATTAGGAGAAGAAGGCTTAAAATACATGCGCGATGCCGCTAATAAATTTAATTTAGCCTGCGTCTCAGAAGTAATGTCAGAGCATGAAATAAAAATGGCTGAAGAGTATGTTGATATTTTACAAATCGGCTCACGTAATATGCAAAACTATAGTTTGCTTAAAGCTGCAGGTAAATCTTCCAAACCAATTTTATTAAAACGCGGTCTTGCTGCAACTTATGAAGAATTTTTATTAGCTGCAGAATATATTTTAATGCATGGTAATTCTCAAGTAATTTTGTGCGAGCGTGGCATTAGAACTTTTGAAACTTATACTCGCAATACTCTAGACATTGCTGCAGTGCCTATTTTGCGCGAATTAACTCATTTACCAATTATTGTTGATCCAAGTCATGGTGTTGGTTTACGCAATTTTATTGCTCCAATGTCACGTGCAGCCGCTGCAGTTAATGCCGATGGTTTAATTATTGAAGTCCACACTGATCCAGATCTTTCTATTTCTGATGCACAACAAGCTATTGACCCACAAACTTTTAAAACAATCGTCAATAATGTTAATAAAATTTTAGATGCTGTAAAAATAACAGAATATGGCGAGTAATTCGTTTGGTGATATTTTTAGGATTGTAACTTGGGGGGAATCACACGGCAAAGCAATTGGTGTTGTCATTGATGGCTGCCCCGCTGGAATTGAACTAACTGCAGATGATATAAATTGTGAATTAAAACTACGCGCTCCTGGCACTAACCAATATACTTCTCCGCGCAAAGAGCCAGATTTAGCTGAAATTTATTCCGGAATTTTTGACAATAAAACCACTGGCGCACCAATTTCTATTATTATAAAAAATCAAGATCAAGATTCCAGCAAATACGAGCCAATAAAAAATTTACTGCGCCCAGGGCACGCAAATTTTACCTATTTAGAAAAATACGGCATATTCGATTATCGCGGTGGCGGTAGAGCCTCAGCACGAGAAACCGCCTGCCGTGTTGCAGCTGGAGCTGTAGCGCAAAAAATTTTGGATAAATTTGATATCAACATAAAATCGTATATTAAAAATATCGAAGATTTATATCAAAAAATAACAGAATTAAAAAAAACTGGTGATTCTATTGGCGCTATTATCGACTGCAAAATTGAAAATTTACCAATTGGACTTGGTGATCCGGTTTATCAAAAATTAGAAGCAAAACTTGCCAATGCCATGTTGTCTATTCCTGCAACAAAAGGCTTTGAAGTCGGTGAAGGTTTTGCTGCCGCAAAGATGCTTGGCTCCGAGCATAATGACTTATTTATTGCGGATAAAAAAACAAATACTAATCATGCTGGCGGCACATTAGGTGGCATATCAACCGGCATGCCACTTGAATTTCGCGTAGCGTTTAAGCCAACTTCTAGTATAAAGAAGACACAGCAAACGATTGATCTTAACGGTAAAGATACAAATTTTACACTCCCAGCTGGATCACGTCATGATCCATGCGTGGCGATTCGCGCTATTCCTGTTGTAACAGCCATGGCACGTTTAGTTATAGTCGACAGCTTATTAATGAATAAAGTTATAAAAATATGATTTATTTTGAACAAATTTTTAATATTGAAAATAATTTTATAAAAGAAATAAAAAAATATAATAAAATTTTTATAATTTTAGATAGCAATATTTTTAAAATATATTCTGATAAGTTAAATGCTTTATTAAGAAATAATAATATTGACTATAAATTTATTAAATTTAATGCTGGTGAAAAATATAAAAATCGTAAAACTCGTGATTATATTGAGGATAAATTATTCGAATATAATTGCCAAAAAGATAGCTGCATTGTCGCCATTGGTGGTGGAGTTACTACTGACTTAGCTGGATTTGTTGCCGCAACTTATTTTCGCGGCATTGATGCAATTTTTATTCCTACCAGCCTTATGGCCATGGTTGACGCCTCGATAGGTGGTAAAAATGGCATCAACACTGAATATGGTAAAAATACTTTGGGGACTATTCGTGAGCCAAATAGTATTTTTATTGATATAAATTTTTTAGAAACGCTCCCTGAAGATGAATATATTTTGGCTTTTGCTGAAATTATTAAGCATGCGGTGGTTTTGGATCGGGATTATTTTTTTGAGTTGAAAAACCCCCGCACCTTCGGTGCTGCCCCCTTTACAAAAGGGGGCTATAATCTCCCCTTTTGTAAAGGGGAGATGTCGCTGCAAAGCGACAGAGGGGTTTTACTCCCCTTTTGTAAAGGGGAGATGTCGGCACAGCCGACAGAGGGGTTTTACTCCCCTTTTGTAAAGGGGAGACGTCGGCGCAGCCGACAGAGGGGTTTTTCGAGCAGCGAATTAAAAAAAATAATAAAAACCAGTGTTGAGCTAAAAACCAAAATAATAAAACAAGATAAATACGAGAAAAATTTACGCGAAATTTTAAATTTTGGTCACACTATTGGTCATGCTATTGAAAAAATTTCTGATTATAAAATACCGCATGGCGCCGCAGTTACAGCTGGCATTATCGCTGAAAGTTATATTTCTTATAAATTGGGGATATTGAGTGAAAGTGATTTTAGGGAGATCGTGAGGAAAAACCCCCACGGCTTCGCCGCTGCCCCCTTTAATAAGGGGGCTAGAATCTCCCCTTTTGTAAAGAGAGGGATTTTCTCAGCTCTTTTCTCCGACAAAAAATCTCGCAATAATACTCCACGCTTTGTATTAATAAAAAGCATTGGCGAAGTTTACTGTAAAGATAATCAATATGCTCACGAAGTTCCTGAAGAAATAATTATCGACGCAATAAATTATTTAGATACTTATGATAGTAGCTGTAACTGATAGTTTTGAAAAAATAAATAATATACATAACGCTGATTTAATTGAACTTAGAATAAATTTAGCTGGAAATTTAATAATTAAGAATATTAATAAAAATATAATTTTAAAAATATTAGATTTAGATAATCCTGAGAATATTTATAATTTTTTAGATCTTAATAAACAATATTTAAAATTTATAAAATATAT
>CAYGUI010000023.1:18377-19631 GCA_964353115.1 uncultured Gammaproteobacteria bacterium | reverse complement strand
GTTGATATAGTTATTGGCACTCATAAATTATTACAAAATGATATTAAATTTAAAAACTTAGGGCTATTAATTATTGATGAAGAGCACCGGTTTGGAGTAAATCAGAAAGAGAAAATAAGAAAATTACGCCCCAATATCGATGTTTTAACCCTTACCGCCACCCCTATTCCACGGACATTAAATATGTCGTTATCTGGCTTGCGTGATTTGTCGATAATCGCCACACCACCAAAAAAACGCTTAAGCATTAAAACTTTTGTCCGTGAGAGAAATCGTGGAATTATTAAAGAAGCTATTTCACGTGAATTGTTACGCGGTGGACAAGTATACTTTTTACATAACGATATCTCAACTATTGAAACTACCGCAGAAGAAATTCGTGAACTAATTCCTGAATCACGTGTCGCTATTGCTCATGGTCAAATGCCAGGAAAAAATATGAGCTCTGTGATGCGTGATTTTTATCACCGCAAATATAACGTTTTAGTTTGCACCACTATTATTGAAAACGGTATTGATATCCCAAACGCTAATACTATTTTAATAGACCGTGCTGATAAATTTGGTCTAGCTCAGTTGCATCAATTACGTGGACGCGTGGGCCGCTCACATCACCAAGCATATGCCTATCTTTTTGTCCCAAATAAAAAAGCTATGACAAAAGATGCCGGGCGTCGTTTAGATGCCATTTCATCATTAGAGGACTTAGGTGCGGGTTTTATGCTTGCCAATCATGACTTAGAAATTCGTGGCGCCGGCGAAATACTCGGTCATGAGCAAAGCGGCCATATGCAGGCAATTGGCTATAATCTTTATATGGATTTTTTAGATAAAGCTATAACTGCATTAAAAGAAGGTAAAGAGCTAGACTTGGAAGAAACTGATAATAAAAATGCTGATATTGAACTTAAAATTCCAGCTTTAATTCCAAATAATTATTTACCTGATATTGATCAAAGACTTATTCTATATAAAAGAATCTCTGGCGCTAATACTCATGAGTCACTCGATGAAATAAAAGCCGAAATGATTGACCGCTTTGGTCTACTTCCTCGTGAAGCACAAAATTTATTTAGAATAGCGCGTCTTAAAATATTGGCAAACTCTATAGGAGTTACTAAAATAGAATTGGGGATCAAAAATGGTAAAATTATTTTTAATAATGAACCTAAAATTGATCACAAAAAATTAATAAATTTATTACAGCAAAAATCCAATATTTTTAAACTCGCTAGTAATAATATTTTGCAGTTT
>CAYGUI010000023.1:0-18367 GCA_964353115.1 uncultured Gammaproteobacteria bacterium | reverse complement strand
CTGATGAAAGTAAAATAGAATTTATTGAAAAAACTTTATCAGAATTAAGCCCTCTTTCGTAAAGAGGGTAACGCCGAAGGCACAAGGATTTTATGAAAAAATTTTTAATATTATTACTAACACTAATACCAACTATATCTTACTCTGAGCCTGATAATTTTGACTTTTATCATGTTGAATTAATAGTTTTTTTAAATAAAAACGTCGATTATCGCAGTGAGGAATGGCCCAAAGTTAATTTGGCCGATTCAACAAAAGATTACAATATAACGTTGAAAATAAATGGCAAAGAAACAAGACCTATTAAAATAAAAAATGATTCGGATCATCCAACAGAATTAGCAGAAAAGCGTTTAATTAAAGAATTTAAGAGAATTAATAATAACCCAAATTATCAACCAATTTTACATTTAGCCTGGAAATCACCAATTAATTATGGCGACATTATAGATTTATTCATAAAACAAGATAATCCCCTTAATATTGCAGCAGATGATATCGACAATCCTGCTTTTAATTTTCCTTATTTGCAAGGCTCACTGCATATAAATCGCTTACGCTACATTCACGTGAACGCCAATCTTGATGTTAATTTGCCACTTATTTTGGCGCAAAATTCAGAAAAAGTTATTTCTTTTGAAGATTTACAAAAAAATTATGGCAAAAATTTTAGTGATTATATTGTCAAAACTTTTCATATCAATAACGACAGGAAAAAAATCCGCAGTAGCGAGCTACATTATTTAGATAATCCTGTAGTTGGAATTTTGATTAAATTTAACCGTGAGACAGCTTAATTAAAATTTAAAAAATACGTTACTCATCACGGGATGATTTTCACGCACCCTTATACTTTCCATATGACGATATCTCGGCTTATGATAATGAGCTTCATTGAACACTCTAAAATTCTGCCTAACCACTATTCTCGTGTAATTTAGCTTTGGATATGGATATTTTGCTGTACTTTCAGCAGGTAAACTCATTCTATTATTAAGAGTTGGAGCACTTTTATGCGCCCAAGCTATTGAATTTAAACTTAAAATAACTAATAAAATTGACGTTTTAAAAAACTTCATAAAACCCTAAATATACAACTTCTTATTATATTTATCGGCAAAAAAATGAAAGTCTATAGATTTTTTTTAGTTCCTTTAAGAGCTTCGCAACGTCTATGAAGCTCAAGATTTGTTTGTATTTCTTTAAAAATTTCTGGATGTCTGGACTGCAAAGAATCTAAAACAAATTTAAGCTCTTTAGGCTGACTTGCCAAGTCTTGCTGCAATGATCTTATTAAAGCTTTGCTATCTTGAATTTCCCTCTCTAATCTTTTAATTTGAGCACGTAATTCAGATATTTCCTCAATTCCTCTTTGAGCGCTTGCTGCTGCAGCAATAAAATGCGTTGGAGGGATACTAGCTGATCGTGGTGTAAACTCTGCTAATCCCTTTAAGTTTCCCATCATAGAATTTCTTCTAGATAAAAAACCATCTATCTCTTCATTTATATCACTAAGACCTTGTTGGGCTCGCTCAGCACTTGCTATTGCATTGGCAAAAATAGGTGGAAGAGAAAATTCTTGTGAGGAGTGACTCATAAACTTACCCTAAGTATCGTACTACTCTAAATCCTGTAATTTGATCATTAAATTTTTCTGTGGCGCGTAATAAACCGATTTCACAGTGATTAATTTTACTCTCTGCTATCTCTCCGCGTAATCCCGGAAGTTTACTATCGATTAATACCCATTCACGCATTCTATCATATTTACTAGCTATGCCCCATTCATTCTCAACACCTTGATCAGGCAATACACAAGAAAATTTTTCATTAGCTGATACCGAAAACAACCACTCATCATCAGCCGGTAAAGAATATTTTGCCCCTGTAATTTCTGATAGCCATGCAGCATAAACCGAGGCTTCATCATAATTTATGTTAGTTTTTGGTGATAAATCATTGTGCTGTAAATCAACGCGACAAAATCCGGTCTTTTTGCAAAATAAATTATATTCTTTATTACTAATCGGTAATTTACTAATCGCAAAAACTTTTTTACCATCTCTTAAAGGTGGGACTGTTAATAACGGCCCAACAGACTCTGTTTGAGCTATATAATCAGCGCATAATTTATGCTTACCGGCAAAATCAACGTGACAATTTGGGACCTTGCTATAATCATTAACATCACGCGCAACCCTAAATGCAGTATTTTTATCATCAAAATTAAATTTTGCGATATTATTTTTTAAACAATCTTCGATAAAATCATGTGAGCCAGAGCCTATAGAAAAAGTATTTTTACCATCTGATGCTACTTCTTTAGCGTTACCAATTAAGTTATAAAATCCATAAAAATCTTGGTATTCGGCTGAATATTTAGCTAATTTATTATTTTTATTAGATATTCTACAATTTATTTCTTTTGGTAATATTTCTCTTACGTCCGACATTAATACAATTAATTCTTGAGTTGTTGGCAAGCGATATTTTTTATGCGTTACTTCAGATAACCAATTAATATATTTTTCCACTTCATATTTTGATAACCCCAACACCGGTAAATCACTTTTATTATTTTTTGGAGTACATAAATTTGTTGCACGACAAAATATATTATAATCGCGCCACAAAACAGGATTTCGACTAATACCTGCTATTTTATGGTATTTTTTTGAATCAACTAATATTAGTTCTGGGCCGTAATTATTTTCAACCGTTACATCCTTACAAGTCCTGTCGCCAATTACACCACAATCAACAGTATTCATTAGATCTTTATTTTCTTCTATATATGCTGATAAATTTTGTAAAAATCCATTTTCTGGAGCTATTTTTGCTAATCGATAATAAATATCTCGCACGGCAAGATAATTGTCATCAACCTTTTTTGATTTCGCAAGTTCAACATAATGATTCGCTAATCTAGCTTTAACTATCAAAGCCAAATTTTGTAAATTATCTATTTTTAACAAAATCGGATATAAATTTTCTGCTGCCTGCCAATTATTAAAATTAAATAATAATTTAAACTCTACTCGTAATAGTTTTTCATAATTTTTTAAATAATCATTATCATTTTGTATAGCATCTTCCTGCCATTTTTTATTTATAGAATCATATAAATCATCGCCATTATTGCTGAAGATTTTTGAATACCTTTTATTAACTACCTTTTGAGCTTGAGAAAAATTATTAGTAGATAAATAATATTTGATCTTTTCACTACAAATAACATAGCTAATAAAATCATCGTTACCACAAATATTAATAACTTCTTCAGACCAATATTCCAGATCTTGAGCGCTTAAATCAGTTTTATATAGAGGAAATAAAGATTTTGAATATAGGCCGTTAGAATATAATTTAAAATCAATATCGTTATAATCTGACAAACCATCTAGATTAGATAAAAAATCCTGTAACTCATACTGCTTAAAATTACTTGCAAAATAGACGCTAGCCTTATTAATTCTATAATTTATTAAAAACTCTAATTCACTAGAATATTTATCAGAAATATTATTTAATTCTTTATTAACCGCAGTTAAGTCTTTTATATTCCCTGAATTTATATGTGTTAGATAATAATACAGCCCCCACATATACTGTTTTTTCTTAGCAGTATTTACATTTAATGTTTTATCACTATCAAAACTTACAAATGATAAAAATCTATCATGCAAATCATAGTTATATATAAATAATTGGCTAAAGAATAACCAGATAAATATTATGATCGCGAGTAATAATACCGTTTTGCTGACCAAAGCTTTTTTTATTTGCGCATAACTTGGCATAAACTGCACTGCACGACTATCTGACTCTTTTGGAAGTGGGATGGCCTCACCAGCTCTTATGATTTCTGGATGACCATATTTTTGTAAAAATTTAATTTCAGTTAAAATTTCGCGATGACGTGGAACACTAATTCGATCATCAAATAATGCATTGTCTAATGCCGAGATAAGTTCTTTTTCTTCTAAATCACTTAATGGAAAATTTAGAGTTTTAAAAAAATCAAAAACCTGCTTTTTACTAATTGATTTGCGTGAAAAATAATTAATTAAGCCTTCCCAATCTTTTATCACAGTAAAATCCTTTTTACTTTTTAAATAGAGTATTTTAGTCTACACTTACATCTAATTATAGTCACGTAGTAATTTTAATGACAATCAAATGCATAAGTTAATAATAAAAATAAAAGAATTAAAAAAACAGCACAATAAAAATATTTTTGATAAAAATCAACGAGGTATTGAAAAAGAAAGCCTTAGAGTTGATTTAGATAACTATATATCAAAATTATCACACCCCAAAAATCTCGGCAAAGCCCTTACCAATAAATATATAACCACCGACTATGCCGAAGCTTTATTAGAGCTTGTTACGCCTCCATATTTGAGCATTGAACAGACTTTAGAGCAATTAACTCTTACCCATCATTTCGTTTATAACAACTTACATAATGAAAAATTATGGCCTCTTAGCATGCCGCCAAACTTGGCTAATAATTATCAAGCCATTATTGCTTCATATGGCAGCTCTAATGTTGCAAAACTTAAAGAACTTTATAGATCAGGGCTGCATTATCGATATGGCGATAACATGCAGCTAATTTCCGGCATTCATTATAATTTTTCGCTCTCAGAAGATTTTTGGCAGATTTATCCGAATGATAAAAATACCGGCTATATGGCGCTATGTCGTAACTTTGTGCGCAATTTATATGTTATTTATTATTTACTTGGAGCATCTCCGGGGTATTGTGATAATTTTCTGGATGGGATGCGCCTGGCTTCGCATTCCCGCCTTCGCGGGAATGACGAACTTAGCGGGAATGACGAGATCAGCAGAAATGTGAATAAAAATGCGACAACACTGCGGATGACCGATATTGGCTATCAATCTACTGAGCAAGAACAAATAAATATTCATTTTGATGATCTTGACGAATATTTTACAAAATTAAGAAAAGCAATTATTACGCCAGATGAAAAGTATAAAAATATAGAGCATCAAATTAGCTCTAATTTATTACAAATAGAAAATGAGTATTACTCCCCTATTCGCCCAAAACCTAAATTTGAATCTGGTAAAAAATCATTAATAAATTTGCGTGATAGCGGCATCGATTACATTGAAGTTCGAGCTATTGATTTAGATCCATTTGAGCCAATTGGTATTTCGCAAGATACTTGCTATTTCCTCGAAGTATTTTTAATTTTTTGTATTCTAGAAGATAGCCCCAAAATCGATTCTTTTGAATTAAATAATATTAAAGCTAAAAATAAACTAGTCGCAAAAGACGGATTAAACCAAAGTAATAAAAATATAAAACAAGACGTTATTAATTTTTTAGAAAAATTAACAAATATCGCAGATTTATTGGATTATTTATATGAAAATAATAATTACTCTCATGCTATAAATTTGCAAATAGATAAAATCAATAACAATAATTTACCAGCACAGAAAATGCATAACTTTGATCTACAAGATCTTGGCGCGCAGTTAAGTGATAAATATCATAATTATTTTGCTAATTTAAAAACTCCTGATTTTTCAGAATTTATTCTTGAAGCTAAAAACTCTGAAATTCGGCAAAAGGAGCTTGAGGAACTAAGTAAAAATTTTATTTTTGATGAATATTTGAAGAGTTATTTTAAGGGGTTATAAGTAATACCATTAGAGATGACGCGCCACTCCCCCGCAAGTCGGGGGGAGATTTTAAAGATACATTTTGTTATGGCGAAGTCGGAATTATTTAGACTTCACCATATTTTTTAAAGATTCTATTTTACGAAGATCTTTATAATAAGCTTCTTTCACATCACTATCATGACTTCCTAAATCTGTAATTACAAAATTACTTACCTCATTACCAAAATAATCTATTACATATATTTCTACCTTAAACCCATCTTTTGTATTACTAAACAGTTCTAAGTATATTAAATTATTTCTAGCGACAACCTTATAAATCAAAGCTTTCTGTGGATTTGCAATTTTAATATTTTTACAATACTTAAGGTTTTGGTCACATTTTTTAATATCAAAGTAATTTTCATCACCAATAATATTCCAAAAGAATATATTACCTTTTTCATCTATAGCCTTAATTATTGGTAACTCTCGTGTAAAATTTATATTTTTTATTGATACAAGAGCCCCATTAGAATCATATTCTTCTAGGCTATATTTACCAAAAGAAACTCTATCAAGAATAACTAAATTACCATTTGATGAAATTTCATAATTAAAAAGATTAATATTTTTTTTAACTAATTTTAATTCTTTTGAGTTTGCACGGTAAACATCATTTAATAGCCCATCTAATTTATCACCTACATAAAGACCAATATAAAAATAATTATTGTAATCTGTCCCAAAATATCTTATTTTTGATAAATTTAGCTGTGCATCAACATAAGACAAATCAATCATACTCTTAGGGTTTCCAGAATAATCTAGTCTAAAAACAGCCTTATTAAGATTATCGTAAACAAGAAAATTATTGTTTAGATCTGAATCTATGTATGTCGGATATGGAAATGGGTGTGAGCTAGATTTAACAAAATCTCCAACAAAATTACCGTTTTTATCAAATTTTTCAATACCTGCATTATAATTTATCAAGTAAATATATCCGCTAGTATCAACGGTAAAAGACAAGTCATGATTATTAGTTAAAGTTTTAACTCCAAAGGAAAAAAGAGAGTAGCAAGATAAAGTAACAGCGAGTGCTTTTTTTAGCATAATTTCCATCCTTGTAATAATTATTTAAGTCAAAAAGTATAACATAAAAAAAATTCCGAAGGTGTGCTAAAATATATAATAATTAAAAAGGATTTTTTATGTTAAGGAAAACATTAATAATATTTATTTTATGCTTTTTTTTTCAAAATGTTTTTGCAACAACATTTCTTAGAACTCTAAATAATACTGTAGATAGGCAGAGCACTATCTTTAGAGGCAATATAAATCCGACTTGGGATTTTCAAACAAGTTCAAGTAGTGCTGATGTCACCAATGCAGTATTTCAAATGAATAATACTGTAAATGCTGGTAGTGGATATCCAGATTCAATTGCTAATCAAGTAGTAATTGAAATTTTATCAGGTGGAAGTTTAATTGGAACATTATCGTACAGCTCTTACGATAGCGGAAGCAAACGAGTTACTTTATCCAGTAGTCCTATTACATTGGCTGCAAACACCACTTATACAATGAGACTTAATTGTTCAAGTTGCGGTAATGTGGGTTTTGATCAAAGCTCTACTAATGCTACAGGATGGAGTTTTACTTCAGATTATTTTGGTACGGGATATCCTATTGTAGAATTTTCTGGCTCCTCTTCAAATCCTGCCCCAGTATTAGACACTATTAGCAATCAAACTACACAAGTTGGAACTGTAGTAAATTTATTTATTACTGCGACAGATCTAGATCCTCTTACATATTCAGCAATAGATTTGCCGCCAGGACTTAACATTAATTCTGATACGGGTCTGATTTCAGGGACTCCAACAACAGTCGGTATTTATACGCCCACAGTTACTGTAAATGATAGTAATGGTGGTAGTGATTCCCAAAATTTTACTTGGGAGATTACAGCTATTCCTAATAATGCTCCTGATTTAGAAAATCCTGGTGATAAGACTTCAGAAATTTCTATACCGGTTAATTTTCAGATTAATGCTTCTGATAGTGATAGTGAATCTATAACATATTCAGCATCTGGTTTACCGACTGGACTTAGTATTGATAATTTATCTGGTGTGATATCTGGGACTCCAACAGAAATAGGAACATTTAATGTAAGCATTACAGCATTAGATTCTGATGGAAAACAAAGTTCCATAGTATTTCAATGGACTATTCGGCATAGAGATAATCCATTTACAAATAGCACCGTTAGTAATTATGCTATATCTCAAATAGAAGCAGTGCAAAATATAGGTATTTCTACAATATCTGTAATTAAAAATCGTTTAAATAATCGTTCGCGTGGGGAAGCTAATAATATATCGCAACAGGGCATAAGATTATCTATGGCTCCTGATTTTATAGGGCGTGAATTTATTTCATCTCTTGGATTATTAAATGCAGTTAATACTTCTGGAGATCTTCTTAAAAATAATTGGGCTATTTGGTCAGAAGGTGAAATTATTATTGGAAAAAATGTTACAAATTTTGATATTAACAATCTTACCTTTGGTATTGATAAAAAGATAACTCCTAAGTTATTTTCAGGGATATCAGTAGGTTTTGGTAGAGAAAATAGCAAAGACACAACTACTTCATCAAATTTATTAAAAAGTGATTTTTATAAAATTTCAATATATGGTAGTTATGATTTTTCAGACAAAGTATATTTGGAAATGATCTCTGGCGTATCGCCTATTGATATTTCAACTAAGAGGTATGATGATACTGGCATGATTACTGGTAATCGTCACGCATGGCAATCTTACTTAGGAGCTGCATTTAATTACAGTATTAACAAAAATGGTTTTATATTTGCTCCTTTTGTATCTGTAGATGGAATGTACGCTTATTTAGAAGGCTATGAAGAGTCTGGCAGTATTAATGCACTTAAATTTAAAGGAGAAAATGTTCATAATATTAATATGATATTTGGAATGCGTATTGCATACACCATGAAATTAAAGAAAGGAGATATTCAATATCAAGCGCATGGTAATTATACTTTAAGTTTAGATTCTAAAACTGATATATCAGCATCATATATTAATGATCCTAATGTTTTATATACATTACAAACTAATTCAGCTCCTAAGTCTTCATGGTTATCAGGAGGTGAAATTTCATATAACTATCGTAATCTGCGTTTAGGTGGTATATATGAAAATGTAAAACAATTAAATTTTGGGTATTATAATAGATATTCATTATTTATTAGCATAATAATGCAATAAAAAAATTAACCAAAGTTAGTATGTCAATCTTATTATATTTAGCTACGCTGCAAAAAAAATATTAATTATTTTTCTCAAAAAAAAATCCCGATAAAACTTTTCAACCTTACCGGGATATCGAGCAATCGAACTAGAACTTTTAATTATTGTGGTATCTTCTAAACAATCTATCGATTGATAAGAAGCCTATACCATGAACCATTAAAAGACCTAAAACCATACCGTAACCAACATGTTGCATTAATCCAGCATGTCCTGCATCAGTTAATAAAAACGGATATGCATATACAGCAGCGATATTAAATACAAATAATACAAAAGCAGATAACTGAGTAAAGAAACCTAACACTAATAGTGTTGGGAAAATTAACTCAATAGCTGTTGATGCATATGCTGCATGTACTGGTGTTAAAAACGGTACATGATATTGATTTTGAAATAACGCAATTGTTTGTGACATATCAGCAAATTTTGCATAACCAGACATCACAAAAAAGTACGCTACATATATTCGCGCTGCTAAATCAATTATTGGGGCGAATATACCGAAAACTTTTTCCATAAATGATAATAAACTATTCATATACTACCCCCTTTTATTGCTTATGCATTCCATCAATTGATTTATGTCCATGCCCATTTACTGGCATGCTTCTGTCAGTATTAGGAGGGCCCATGCTCTCACATTTAGGCTCTTTACCTGGAATACCACCCATTTTTGCACATTCTTTAGGGCTGTCATATTTCCAATCATACGGACTATAATTAGCTGACGCATTACCCTGACATGCGTGCTTGTTACATGTTGATCCACAAGCATTTTTACCTGCTGTTGCAACACCGTAACATTTGATATCACCATTTTTTTTATCTGCGGCAATCGCACCAGCGCTTAATAAACTAGTTGCTGCTAATAATGCCATTTTAGATGATAAGTTTTTCTTATTCATAACCTATACTACCTCTCAGTTAAAAAGTTAACTATTTTTCTGATTACAGTATAAGAATAGTAGAGAATTAGATTATTTTCCAGTTACCTGACATGTTTTCGATAGATTCCCTGACCTTTTGTAACAACCTTAAAAGCCTTATCTAATTGTAATTCTTGGGATAATTCGACAACACCGTTAAATGGCAATTCAACCCATTCACGCTGCTTTAAATTTTTTGGTAAAGAGAATTTACCATAACGAGTTCTGATTAAGCGATTTACAGTAAATCCTTGATTTTCCCATAAACGTCGCACTTCACGATTACGACCTTCAGTTAAAACAACTGAAAACCATTTATTAAGACCTTCACCCCCTTGTGGAGTGATACTTTTGAATTTAGCAAAACCATCTTCAAGATCGACGCCATTTAGCAACTTATCGATGTGTTTTTGTGTCACATCACCACCAATACGAACCAAATATTCACGCTCAATTTCATATTTTGGATGCGCCAAAGTCTGTGCTAGCTCGCCATCATTTGTGAAAATTAATAAGCCGCGGGTATTTAAGTCTAAACGCCCCACTTGCACCCAACGTCCTGAATTTAAATATGGTAGATCTTCAAAAACTGTCTGTCTTCCTTGTGGATCATTATTAGTACAAATCAACCCTTCTGGCTTATTGTATAAAATTACTCGACGTCGCCCAGGAGTTTCATTTAAATCAATTTTTTTGCCCTCAACGATTACATTATCTGATAAGGAAATTAGACTACCTAATTGGGCTATTTCACCGTTCACTTTGATTTTATTAGCTAAAATCATACGCTCGATTTCACGACGTGAACCAACTCCCATATGCGCTAAAACTTTTTGTAATCGCTCTTTCATGGGGTACATTCTACACTATTTTTTGTAGATTCGTCATTCCCACCTTTAGGCTCGTCATTCCCGCGCAGGCGGGAATCCAGTTCCTTATTTTCCAAATCTTGGATCTCAGGCAAAGCCGGTAACTCACTAATAGATGACAATCCAAAATGATCTAAAAATTCTTTAGTTGTAGCATAAATAGCTGGTTTACCAGGAACCTCTTTATATCCCACAACCTTCACCCATTCACGCTCTAATAACGAACGCAGAATATTAGTACTAACTGCCACACCACGAATTGCTTCAATTTCTCCGCGAGTTACTGGCTGACGATAAGCAATAATTACTAAAATTTCTAAAAAAGCTCGTGAATACCGTGCAGGTTTTTCTTCCCATAATTTATTCAAATGTTCGCCAAATTGATTATCTGTAACAAAACAATAACCCGTGGCTAATTTTGCTAAATTAATTCCGCGATCTTTGTAAAATTCTGTTAGATTTTTTAATGCATTTTTTACCGCATCATCCTCTAAATTTAAATCATTTAAAAGTTCTTTGATACGAGATACAGCTAAAGGTTTTTTACTTACCATTAGCAATGCTTCTATTAGTTTTTCTAATTTTTCACTATTATCCATAATGTTATGCTCGAGCTAAATAAATTGGTTCAAATGGGTTATTTTGGATTACTGTTAGCAAACCTTCCTTGCCAAGCTCTAAAACTGCAGAGAAAGATACAACTACTCCTAAACGACCTTCTGATTTTCTCAGCAAATCATAAAAATTCAGTTGAATATTATTTTCAGTTAATGCTTCTAAAATATAGGCCATCTTATC
Source organism: uncultured Gammaproteobacteria bacterium (assembly GCA_964353115.1). Classification (GTDB taxonomy): domain Bacteria; phylum Pseudomonadota; class Gammaproteobacteria; order JAGOUU01; family JAGOUU01; genus CAYGUI01. The sequence goes on along the minus strand of CAYGUI010000023.1, from coordinate 6,787 downwards.
TCGAATATCGATATTACCAATTTCAATATGATGATGAATAAAATTGCGTTCACGAGTTAAAACTTCAACCATTGCATCTAATAAATCTTGTAGTGTTGCTTTTGGATCAGGAGATTTAATTGACGGTACAAAAGAATTTAATGAAATCTGAAAAATATCACGGTCGAGTCTTGGTAATGAATCTAAATTTTCTGAGGCTTCTTTATAACGCTCATACTCTTGTAATCTGCGTACTAACTCAGCTCGTGGATCATCTTCATCTTCGTCATCAGTTTTTGGCTTTGGCAATAGCATGCGTGATTTAATTTCAGTAAGTAATGCTGCCATCACTAAATATTCAGCTGCTAATTCCAAGCGCATAGATTTCATCAACTCAATATATTTTATATATTGCTCAGTAATTAATGCGACAGGAATATCTAGAATATCTAAATTTTGTTTACGAATTAAATATAATAAAAAGTCCAATGGGCCTTGAAAGCTATCAAGAAATATCTCCAGAGCATCTGGAGGTATAAATAGATCTTTGGGCATTTCAATTACGTCTTTCCCTAAAACTTTAGCAAAAGCTAATTTATCCATAATTTATTAGTCAAATAGTTCCATTACCCCTTTAACCTCACGCAAAGTATCTTTAGCAACCTCACGTGCCTCATCGGCTCCTTCATCAAGAATACTGCGAATCATACTTTTATCTTGATTTAATTCCTTTATCCTACTCCTAATTGGAGTTAGTTCATTTATTATGGCATCAATTATTGGTTTTTTACAGTCAAGACATCCTATTTCAGCTGAGGTACAACCTTTTTTCACCCAGTCACAAGTTTTTTCATCGGAATATATTTTATGAAATTCCCAAACTGGGCATTTTTCAGGATTACCTGGATCACTACGACGTACTCGAGCAGGATCAGTAGGCATGGTTCTAATTTTATTTGTTATCTCATTATCTTCATCGCGTAAAGAAATTGTATTACCGTATGATTTTGACATTTTCTGTCCGTCAATTCCTGGCATTTTTTCAACTTTAGTTAATAATGCCTCTGGCTCTGGCAATATTGAGCGACAAGTCCCTTCAATATATCCCATGATAATTTCATGCTCATCACGACTTAAACTCCCTTGTGCTTCGACTAAAGCAAAAGCTGTTTCAAGAGCATCAGTATCACCTTCTTCTTGATATTTAATACGTAAGCTACGATAAGCCTTGGCATTTTTCTTACCCATTTTATCAACTGCAACCTCAGCTTTTTCTGCAAAATCCGGATCACGGCCATAAGTGTAATTAAAACGCCGCGCGATTTCACGACAAAGTTCAACATGTGATTCTTGATCTTTACCTACCGGCACAAAACTAGCCTTATATAACAAAATATCAGCAGCTTGTAATAACGGATAACCAAGGAAACCATAAGTTGATAAATCTTTGTCTTTTAATTTCAACTGCTGTTCTTTATAAGTTGGAATTCGTTCTAACCAACCAACGGGAGTAGTCATTGACAATAATAAATGTAATTCTGAATGTTGTGGCACATGAGACTGTACAAATATAGTTGCTTTATTAGGATCAATACCGCACGCAAGCCAATCAATAACAGTTTGTAGCGCTATTTCTTGCAAATTACCAGGATTTGCATAATTTGTAGTTAACGCGTGTAAATCTGCAGCGAAAAAAAAGCATTTATATTCATTTTGTAAAGTTTGCCAATTTTTTATAACTCCATGTAAATGACCAAGATGTAATGGTCCTGTGGTACGCATTCCGGAAACTATTCGTTTATTTTCTGTCATAATTTGCTATTATATCTATTATGATATTTGATTATTTAATTATATTACTTTTTTTCGCAGCTTATAAACTAAAAGGAATTTTTGTAGCCATTTCCTTAACTATGGGTGCTTATGCCGCGTTAACATTGTACAAACTTATAGCCAAAAAAGAAATCACAATACTTCAGTGGGGATCTTTAATCCTAGTAGAAGCACTTGGTGCTTTAAGTCTTGTTTTTCATGATTCTGAGTTTTTTGTGTATAAACCAACAGCGGTTTATTTTATTTTTGGTTTATCTTTTAATTTAAGTAGATTAGTGAAAGATCGCACTCCGCTAGTTAAATATTTACTGCAACACCATGTTGAAATGCCAAATTTTGCTTGGCATCGATTAAATTTGAGCTGGGCATTCTTCTTTTATTTTATGGCTGCAGCCAACACATATGTTGCGTATAATTATTCACTAGATTTTTGGGTCGATTATAAATTATTTGGCACATTTGGACTTTTATTATTATTCGTCATCCCACAAGCTTTTTACATTTCTAAGCACGGCAACCATTTATTATAAACATTGTAAAATTTTATGAAGTTAGAACAAGAAATTACTGAAATTTTAAATAAAAATTTAAAAATTAAGCAACTAGAATTAATTGACGACTCGCATCAACATGTTGGTCATGCTGGCGCAGCTGGTGGAGCACGACATTTTACACTTAATATTGCTGCTGAAGATTTTGCAGGTAAAAGTCCTGTTGCTCGTCATCAAATGATTTATAGCTTGTTAGGACATTTGATTCCCGATAAAATTCATGCTTTACGGATTAATGCCCGATGATATTTTAAAGCAGCTACCTAATGATAGATAAGTATCTAATGCTGCTGCTGGCCTTATAACTACAGCAACACTTTCATCAGATATTTCTGATAATTTTGATAATTCTGAAACTTTTTCTCTAAAATCAGAAATTATAGTTGTTATATCTTTATCATAAGAGCTGAACCTAAAATTAGCACTTATAAGTTTATCAATTTCCGTTGAAATTATTGGCAAACTAATAGCGCAAGATAAAAGTCCTAAAATGGCTTGAAATATATTGGATAAATTTAGAAAATAAATATTTCCTAACAACAAAAACATTCCAAATGGAACGCCGAAGGGATTACGATCATATGAATGATTTTTATTATTTGCTTTTCTCATAGCCACCTCAATATCAAGCATGACATATTTAATATTATTTAATAAATCATCAATATTTCTTACAGTACTTTTTTCAAAAACAGCATGAAAAAAATATGACTCGGAAAGATAATATCTATAATCGTCACTAAGGTAATTAGAAACTGAGCAAAAACGTAATTCTTTATTAAAATCACCTACTTTTTTAATAAATAAATGCACTACGTTATATATATCAACTGCTTTTTTACGACATTCATCTATCTGCAAATCTGGAGAATAAATTACAGACAGTATTTTAACTATTATTTCTAATTGGATTGCTTCAATGTCATCAAGCTGAAATTTTTCTTTTATATTTTTAAACGCTTTACGTTGCCTATCAGAAAAATCAGGCATAAATATAGATCTGCTATATATTTGAACATCACCTAAGATTATTAAATCCTCATCAATTTGCCGTGTATCATCAAGTGTAATTTTTTGCATATTCTTCTATTTTTTGTAACATCGCATATAACCCATTTTTTCTTGTTGGGCTTAAATGCTGATCAAGACCAATTTCATTAATAAAATCTGGTTTTAAATTTAAAATTTCTTTGGGAGTTTTGTCGTTATAAACTTGCAATAAAATATAGATAAGCCCTGAGACTATTGCCGCGTCGCTAATAGCTTCGAAATGAAGCTTATCACCACGCTTTTCAGCATGCATCCAAACTTGCGACTGGCACCCCCGAACTATATATTTATCAGTCTTAAATTTTTCAGAATATTCTGGTAATTCTTTGCCTAAATCGATGATATACTGGTATTTATCCAACCAGTTATCGAAGAATTTAAAATCGTCTAGTATTTTATTCATAGACCTGAATTATATCAAAAAGTGGGCTTAAAATGGAAAAAAAATCAGTTACGGAATATATCAATAATATTATTTCAAGCTTTAGTAATTTAAGCGATAAATTAGAGAAATTACATTTTTGTATAAAAGATGATCATAAACTTCCCTGCTGGCTACAAGATATTGATAGCAATACTCGAGCCACCTCATATAAGTTAATAGCACAATTGGAATATTATGATGCACAAGATCCCAAAGAGACCATTGTTCATCCTGGCGTTATTGGCAGCTCATATGAAACTTTAATCACAATCAACGAAGTAAATTTAGCCAAAGATAGTTTTAAAAAACATATGGTTGAACTTAAAAATGCCAAAATTAAAATTAATGATCCGGAAATTATTTCTCGTTTTGAAGCAGTATTTCATGAATCATTGAAAAAAAGAAATATCAGTGCAAGCCAGGCTTTGAGAAAAACTGGATTATCACGTCTTAATTTAAAACAGTGTTATCGCCATATTCCAACTATTTCCCGAAAACCATATAAAGTCAGTTGGACATGGGCCAATACCCGAGCGATCACTAAAATTACCGTGCAACAAGCGGCAGATATGTTAGCAGCAAGACGCCAAGATCCGGGAATTATTTTGCAATTAGATAAATTGCGTCATTTATCTCCTCATGAAGAACTTGCCATCGTACAAGAACTTGCCCCGCATTTACGGGCCAATATAGTTTTTCGTGATCCAAAAACTCTTGAAACTGAGCGAACAATGATCAAAGGGCCTCTGCCGATTTTTTATCCAGCAGAAGAAGATAGTAGCCTGCCACTTTTTGTATTACCAAAAGAAAAACAAGGTAAGAATAAAGAGCGTAAAATGCGCTCTGATGTCAAAATTGACCCAAATGTCTTTTTGCCAGCATTACGAGCACATAAATATTTGAAAGTTACTTCTTAAGATTTTTTTCTGTTGTGCTTTCTATAGCTGTTTCTTCAGCTATTCTGGCTTTTTCACGAGCTTGCTCTAGCTTGTCTGGATCATGATCTCTTTGATGAGCTGCTAAGGCTTTTACTGGAACAGGCAGCAAAAATGGACGTCCGCCGCCTTTTTCACGCTTATCATATGGCTCAATATCATCGTGAATATCTTTATCTTCTAATGATTTAAAACTAACTTTTTTCATACGACCTCATTGAATTAGCTAATTTACTTACACTTTAAGTATAGTAAACAAAATTAAGGTTTGGAATGATACTTACTTTCTGGCAAAATACGGGTTTAACTAATTGATTCATAAGAGTGAAATACATTTACTTATTAGTTAGTCAGTGATATAATAAATCTATATAGAAATTTTAAAAATATGAATAGAAACAGCAAGTTAAGTCTTTTTTCATTAATCATGATGACTATCGTATCCGTCGATAGCATTCGAAATTTGCCAGGCACCGCGATTTTTGGGCCTCAGCTTATATTTTTCTTTGTGGCTGCTGTTTTCTTATTTTTATTGCCAAGCGCCCTAATTTCAGCTGAATTATCTTCTTGTCATGATGATGAAAACTCAAATGATACAGGAATTTACCTATGGCTTAAAAAAGCCTTTGGTGACAAAACTGCTGTTTTTGGTATTTGGTTTCAGTGGCTTGAAAATGTAATTTGGTACCCGGCTATATTATCGTTTTTAGCTGGCACAGTTGGCTATATTATTAATCCTCATTTAGTAAATAACCGTTATTTTCTATTCTTCACTATCACGATATCATTTTGGGCCATGACTTTTATCAACTTACGTGGCGTTGACCTAATGGCAAAACTAAGTAATTGGTGCTCAATTTTAGGGTTAATTTTACCAATGGCAATAATTATCACTTTGGGTGCAATGTGGTTTTTTGGTGGACATCCAAGCCAAATTCATTTAACACACACCTCTATTTTACCTAATTTCCATGATCACAACATTTGGATTTCACTAACTAGTATTATGCTGTCATTCTGCGGTATGGAAATGGTGACTATTCATGCCAAAGACGTTCACAATCCACAACGTAATTTTCCACGTGCATTATTAATTTCATGTGTAATTATTGCTTGTACTTTATTATTCGGGGCACTTAGTATTGCCGTTGTTGTACCGCACGATAATATTAATTTAGTTGCAGGAGTTATGCAGGCTTTTAGCAACTTTTTTAATTATTATCACTTAACTTGGTTATTACCTGTAATGGCCCTTTCACTCGCATTTGGTGGCATTGGTAGCTGTATAAACTGGATCATTGCGCCGACACGCGGATTATTAATCGCCGCACAAGATGGTTATATGCCAAAATTTTTACAAAAACAAAATAAATATAATGCCCCAAGCTCTTTATTAATAGGACAGGCGATATTAGTTACGCTATTAACCTCGTTATATATTTTTATCCCATCGATTAATGGAACATATTGGTTATTAACTGTTTTAGCAGCGCAAACTTATATGCTTATGTACTTATTAATGTTTGCAGCTGGCTTTGTATTGCGCAGACAAAGCCCTAATATTCAAGGCTCATTTAAAATTCCTGGCGGAAAATTTGCTACTTATCTTGTGGCTTTTATGGGAATAATTGGAGCAACTATAACTTTTGTAGTTGGGTTTATCCCGCCTACTGATAGCACTATTCACGTTAATTATTATCAGTATGAATTATCGCTAATTCTTGGATTAATTTTATTAACTTTACCTGCGGTATTTTTAATAAGATATAAAAATAATAATACTGCTGAAGAGGAAGTGCGCGAAGAAATATTAGTCGAAGAGCCTAGTATTTAGTATTAGTATTTAATAAATATTTTTTTAACTCATAAAATTCATCTTTACCAATTGCATCAACAAATAATGGTACGGCGAATTTTTTATAGCGTGAAATTTTAAAATATAAGACTATTAAGCCATTAGATATATAACTTTTTGTATCTATATCGCACTTTTTAAATCTTTTATTATTATATTC
>CAYGUI010000022.1:0-20186 GCA_964353115.1 uncultured Gammaproteobacteria bacterium | reverse complement strand
CTGGAATGCGCATCCCAGCGATGAGCTTTATTCAAGCACCTCCCGTCATTCCCGCGCAGGCGGGAATCCAGAAAGTCCAGAAAACTTTCACCTCTCTGATAATTTTCTAGAAGACATAAACTCAGAAGATCTCTTCGAGCATTTTCACTCAAGCACTAATTACAAAACTATAAAAGCTCTAAAATCTGGTAAATTAGCGCCAGAGAAAACTATTGATTTACATGGTTTTTATCAAAAAGATGCCAAAGAAATTTTTATCCATGAAATTCAACAATGCTATGATAATGGTATAAAGACATTATTATTTATTCACGGCAAAGGACGCACCCAAGATCAAAAACCTGTTTTAAAAAACGCAATCTACCATTGGGCCAAGCAACACCCCCTAATTTTGGGCTTTCTCAGCGCCCCTAAAAATATTGGCGGCGCCGGCGCAACAATTATATATCTAAAAAAGAACAAAAATATCTAAGTTTTAATCGAATCTTAATTTTAGGAATCTAAGCTTTTAGTATCTAATAATTATAAAAATTACAGGGAGTTTATGCTTAAGCTTTTAAAATCTTTATTCAAATCCTTAGCAAAACCTTTCGTTAAAATATTTCGCTATTTTTTCCCAAAAAATAATCGCGTCAAGCCCGATTCTTTTAGCCTTCCCCAAGACGCCGTCCCTCTGGCATCATCACTGCCAGAATTATTTAGAGTTACAGACACTACTGTATTAAGACCTCCTGAGAATAGAATTTTAACCAAACAAGAAATAATAGATAATTATTATTATCACAATCCTGTACTACGCGATATATCTCTCGCCTATCATATAGTTTCTGATACTGCAAAATTATTAAAAAATAAAACTCGCTCTGTTTCTGATATTAATAATTTAGTAAATAATCATGAGACATTTGATTTAGATAGATTTTTATCATTATTAACTTCTCAATCGATGAATTTTTATCGTGATATACGTAATAAAATTAGTGCTGATGACGTAAATCCTGAGCTACAAGATTTATTAAAATTTGAATTGTCTTTAGTTGCTATGGCTAGACAATCAGTAACATCAGATCATCAGGCTTTTCATCCAGATATTAATTTTATGAGCAGCTATTACAGCAAAACAAAAGTCTGCTTTGGTTATGATCAAATATTCGAGCAATATGTAATGAATTTTTTAGAAAATTTTTATCATGCACGTTGCCATGTTTTTAAAATTCCACCCAATAATGAAATTTTTACTAATATTTTAAAAAGCAGGATTAGAGGGTACAATACTTATTCTATTATAAATTTAGATCCGACATGCTCACCAACTTCACCTCGACCATCAATGATATAGCCGATAAGTTACAACAAAATTTACCAATAACAACTAAAATTATTGCTGGATTATTTATAATCCACATAGTTAATATAATTTTACGCCGAAGCTTATTAATTTTAGGAATTCGCCCACGGCATATTTCTGGCTTATTTGGCATCATTTTTGCGCCATTACTACATACTGACTTTGAGCACTTAATTTTCAATTCCTTTCCGCTATTTATTTTAATGAACTTAATAATCGCCGAAACCAATTTTGATCAATTTGTGATCATAACTGGCATGATTACGGTTATAAGCGGCGCGTTGATTTGGCTATTTGGCCGCCGTGCTATTCATGTTGGAGCATCAGCAGTCATATTAGGGTATTTTGGTTTTCTATTAGCTAGCGCTTATGCCAAACCATCTTTTATGCTGGTTGTAATCGCGTTTTTCTGCATTTATTACTTCTTTGGTTTAATACTGAGCCTATTTCCAAGCGATGAAAAATCGTCATTTGAAGGCCATATTTTTGGCCTTATTGCTGGGATTATTACCGCGCAAACTTATCTTGAAGTTATGAAGCAAATATCGCTTTAATCGGATTATGATCCGACGAAGTAACCTGGTATGTTTTACCCTTTATAAGCTTTAAATTTTTGTAATATAAATGATCTAAATATTTACCAAACTTTATAATCCTATTATCTGGCGTTAATTTAGCCTCTTTTAATTTTACCCGCGCAGCTAATTCTTCAACCAATTCCATGCGCTTATCACTCCAAGTATTAAAATCTCCAGCTAGAATTACTGGGCCACGATGATTAAAAATGATATTTTCGATACTATCTAACTGTTTTTTATAACTTCCTGTTGAAAGAGTAAAATTAACACTATGTAAATTAATAACTAATAAGCTATTTTTATTGTTTTTAATACCGTAATAACTAATTAATGCTGTTTTCGGCAGTTGGATAATCGGCTCTTTTTCGCGCAAACCGCAGGATAATAACGGCTTAATTTTAGAGGCTGTGAGCACCCCTGTTTGGTTACATTTTAATAAAAATGCATTATTTATAGTCCAAACACGATCTTTATTACGCAAAAAATCTAATAAATCATAATTTAATGAGGCTTCTTGAAGCATAACAACATCGGTATCTTGCATTAAATCTCCCAAATCCTCATCCCAGTTATAAAGCTGCTCCTTATAAATATTCCAATTTAGAACACCTATATGTGACGGATTTAATTGATTTTTTGCTAAATTATTACGCACATCGCGATTTTCTACACACCTTGATGGCACAATTATTTTACGTGGTGCATGCTCATAACTTGAAATTTCGACATCCCTTGGGACTGTTGCACAACCAGATAATAATATGAAAAAAAATAAAGACAATAAATAGAAGTAGTTAGCGCGAATATTCATAAGAAATTTTCAACAATATTTTTAAATTTTAATTAAATATAGTTTAGCAAATTAACCTCCTATTAATATTAGCTTGGTAACATACTACTATGAATAGAAATATTATTGCTGATAAAAATAAAAATTTAATTCGCGACGTTAAAAAGCTGTATTTAGGTGATAGCACTCCTGCAGCAAATGTTAGCAGCAAGAACCTTGCATTAGCTCAATTAGAGGCTTTAAAAGCTGCTGAAAAATATGCATTGGCTAATCGCGGTACTGCATCTAAATCTGAAATTAGAAATATATTTGCTGTAAAGCAACAAAACCTGAATTATATTTATCAAGCTCCAAAACAGAAAACTAATCCTGATAATAGCGAAAACTATAGTTTAGAATTACCAGCTCAACTAAAAACTCGAGCTGAGCAAATTTTTAAGCGCGAAACGCTAAAAGTTTTAAAACCAAATTTTTTAACCCAATTACGCTCAAAAATAAGAGCAAATGACTATACTGATTTTAATGCTGTAAAAACTAATAGTTTATTAGAAGTTATAGATTATGGCGCTATTAATACCACTCTTGATGCTTTATTAAATAGCCCAGATCAAAGTACGCCACGTGATCGTGCACAAGATTTACGTAATTTTGCTCACAAACAAGGTCAAAAACGCATTCCAAATAAACTAAAAGCTATAACAGCTCTTACTTTATTAGAAGAATTATTAGCTAAAGATAGTAAAGAACTAACTGTTCAAGAAAGCATTTTAGTAAAAAAATTAAAAAATGCTATCAGTCGTCCTGAGCTTAGAGTAACTAATGATGGTCTTGATACGATTATGAAATTTAGTGATTTACTATTAAGATCTAAATATCATGATGACTTAGAAAATAAATTAAATGATACAGCACAAGATTTATCATCTTCTTTTAAACTACGTGCTCATCATAAAAAATCACGTATTGCTGCAGATATAGCTGTAATTTCATTAACAGTTGTTGCACTTTTAGGTATTGCTGCTCTTGGTGTTTTATCAGCTGGGGTTATTCCTGGAGTTGCAGCCATGACAATTATCGCTGCTGGAATTACTGTTAAAACAGCTTTAGAAAGCATTGGTGTTGGTACTGGTGTATTTAGTGCTTTTGTAGGTCTAGCACGCTTTTTCAAACAAAATTCATCTCAATATGGGCAACCTATTAATAAAAAAATTGCAAATAGCTTAAAACCAACCAACCCTATTTTAAAAGTATTAATTTCACCATTTTTAGGAATTGCAAAATCATTTCAAAATATTCACAACTTACGTAAATTTAATGCTCACGATAAATCTGTATTAGCAAATAAAAAAGAGAGCCTAGAAAATTCCGTAAGTGAATTATATAATCCGCGTTCAACAGAAACTATTGATGAAATTGGAACTACAGGAAGAGAAGTTCTTGCTGTTAGTCCAGCTCCGGCTCCAGCAGCTATGGTACGTGCTGCAGATCCAGCTCCTGCTGCTGATACTCCTCTTACTAGACAAGAAATAGCGGAGCGCGCGGCTAAAGCTGCAGCTGAAAGACTAGGTTTGTAATCCTACACTTACTATCGGCATTCTTAACCGCCATAGTAAGTGCTTTTTTTTCACCAACAATAATCACTAATTTTTTCCCACGCGTTACTGCGGTATATAATAAATTACGAGCCAATAACATATAGTGCTGCATGGCAAGTGGAATAATAACTATGGGGTATTCTGAGCCCTGACTTTTGTGAATGCTGCAAGCATAAGCCAATGCTATTTCATCAAGCTCATTGATATCATATTCAATAATATTATTATCAAATTTGATACACACTAACTTTTCTTCTAAATCTATATTTACGATATAGCCAATATCACCATTAAATACGTCTTTATTATAATTATTGACCATTTGCATAACCTTATCGCCAACATAAAAATCATTACCAAATTTGGTAATTTTTAGCTTATTTATGTTTTTTTGATTTAATACATTTTGCAGTTCAATATTTAAACTTTGCACGCCAATTCCCCCTCTGTTCATTGGGACTAAAACTTGAATGTCTTTAATAGCGTCAATATCAAATTTATTCGGAATTCTTTTTGATACCAACTGCAAAATACGCGGCACTATTTCAGATTTGTCGTCGACAAAAATAGTATAAAAATCACTATCTGGCACATTATGTGTTGGCATTTTGCCGGCATTAATAGCATGCGCGCTAGTTATAATTTTAGATGTTTTAGCCTGACGAAAAATCTCAGTAAGTTTTACTGTTTTAATCTGCTCTGAATTTATCAAATCCTGCAAAACACTACCAGGGCCAACTGATGGCAGCTGATCAACATCACCAACAATTAAAACAGCAGCAAGATCTGGTACTGCTTTAAATAATTTTGCCGCTAATTGAATATCAATCATTGACGCTTCATCAACGACTAATAAATCTATTGGCAGCGGATTTTTATCCGAATATCTAAAAGTAAAACTATTGGGATCTAATTCTAATAAACGGTGAATAGTTTTAGCTTCAAGGCCAGTTGTTTCTTGCATCCGTTTAGCGGCACGTCCAGTTGGAGCTGCCAATGCTATGCGTAATTTTTTAGCACTTAATATTTTTAAAATACTATTAACTATCGTTGTTTTACCAACCCCTGGTCCCCCGGTTATTATTGTAATTTTATTTATTAATGCCGCTTTTACCGCATCTTGTTGCGAATCGGATAAACTTAATTTTGTCTTCTCCTGCACCCATTTAAGTGATTTTGTTAAATCAATACTGCCCCAAGGTATAGCGCCTTCTTTAATTTTATTAATTTTTTCACTAAGCCCAAGTTCGGCATGATAAATATAACTTAAAAAAATATGGGCAATATTATTAATATCTTCTTGGATAAGATTTTTATCTGCCAATTCTAATTTTAAAGCTTGGTGTATTATGTGCTCATCTATTTCTAGTAATTTAGCCGTTGAGATTATTAAGTCCTCTTCTGGATAAGCACAATGACCATCATCACAAATTTGCTGCAAATTATGCAAAAGACCAGCTGCTGCACGAATTAAAGAATCTTTAGCAACTCCCATATTTTGTGCAATTTGATCGGCTGTTTTAAAGCCAATACCGCGAATATCACGTGCGAGACGATAAGGATTTTCTTTGACTATTTCAACTGCCTGATCACCGTAAGTCTTATAAATACGCACTGCCCGTGAAGTACCAACGCCATGAGATTGCAAAAAAACCATGATGTTGCGAATAATTTTTTGATCAGCCCAAGCCTGAAGAATACCCTCAATACGCTTTTTCCCAAGTCCTTCAACTTGATGTAATTTTTTAGGATATTTTTCTATAACCTCAAAAACATCAGGTCCAAAGGCATTGACTAACCGTTTGGCATAATGCGGCCCAATGCCCTTAATTAGTCCAGATCCAAGATATTTTTCTATCCCTTCTATGGTATTCGGTGGGATTAGTTTGATGCTTTCTGCCTTAAATTGCTGGCCGTATTGGCGATCATTAATCCACTCGCCATAACACTCAATATATTCGCCAGCATTAGCAAGTGCCGCAGATCCAATTACGGTTACTAAATCACGTTGACCACGAACTTTGACTCGAAAAACCCCAAATCCTGTTTCGCTGCTATGAAAGGTTATTCGCTCGATTGCGCCATGAATGCGCTCTTTGGTTATTGTATCTGCCATGATAATTTGATTTGAAATGCGCGCCCGGAGGGATTCGAACCCCCGACCACCTGGTTCGAAGCCAGATACTCTATCCAGCTGAGCTACGGGCGCATGGTGATGGTATTTTAGCTAAGGACATATTATAAAGCAAGAAAGTGATTGGTCATTCCCGCGTCTATTGTCATTCCCGCGAAGGCGGGAATCCAGAATTTAAGAACTGGATCCCCGCCTTCGCGGGGATGACGGTATAACGCGGGGATGACGGTATAACGCGGGGATGACGGCAAACTTTACATATATAGCAATTTAAATTAAAGTCTAAATTCCTAAATAAAAACTTGGAGTATTTAGATGATATACAAAAAAGTCCTTTTATCTTCTCTTGCCCTTTTAACTGTGGCAAATTCTTTCGGCGAAGAGCATAAAATAAATTTTGCTAATACTATCAAGAGTACAACTGTAGCGCCTGATATTTCTTATCTTATTTTTTCAGTAGATTCAAATGAAAATATTTATTTATCAAATGTAAATAAGAATCAAATTGAAAAATACTCTGCAAATGGTAAATATATTTGGTATTACCGAGATCCAGAAAATTTTACGCCGCTTGGAAATGCTATCGATAATTTTAATAATCTTTATACTGTTGAGCATTTCTATGATTATAGATCTGGACGTCATGAAAATTACTTAAGAACATTAAATGCTAACGGATCAAGATTGGACGTTGTAAAAATTCGTGATAATGGCAATATGTTTTTTGATCAGGTTAACGTAAATAATTATGGCGATGTTGATTTGCATGGTTGGGAGCATTATGGAAAAGTGCCATATTCTACTATCGAGCGCTATAACACATTTGGTGATCGCCAAAACTATATCGCTGATTGCGCTAAATCTAATTATCCGTGCGAGCTAGGATTTTTTGTTGAAGACAGCAACAGCAACGTTATTCTAAATAATTTTGGTACTAGCCAACTTGAAAAATATTCACAATTTGGTACTGCACTTGAAGTATTAAAATTAAACGATTATGAATTTAGTCAAAGTAATGTTGTTGGTATTGATAAATTTGATGACTTATTATTATTAAATCGCACTACTGGTAAATTATTAGTTCTTGAAGCAAAAACAGGTGCGAAATATAATTTTACTAACTATGATTTTGCGCGTTATAACTTATTTCCCGCATTTGCTAGACTTAAAAATAATAATGTTTATGTTTTATCAATAAAAAATCGTGGTAATTCTTATAGTTATTATGTTGATAAATTTGATATTAAAGGTAACTTTGTAAAAAATATTGTTACTTTGAATGATTAATGGATTCTGGATCCCCGCCTGCGCGGGGATGACGGGACATCACGGGACATCACGGAACATCACGGAACATGCCGTAATACATCAAGAATATATCAAGCTATTAACTTATAAACCGTATCAGTCAATTTATTAAGCGGTAACGGTTTGCTAAATACATAATCTGCGCCAAACTTATCCGCAAAATTTAAACATTCATCAGCATCTATTATTCCACCACCAGAGAAAGCGATAATTTTTATAGATGGATCATGATCTTTAATTTCTAATATTAACTCAAGACCTTCTTTGTCTGGCATTAATAAATCAGTTATTACTAAATCAAAATTATCTTGTCGTATTTTTTTTATAGCAGAGCATCCATCAAATGCTACATTAACTTCACAATACTTATTTTCAAGATAAATCTTTAGCAGATTTGCGATTTTTTTATCGTCATCAACAATTAATATTTTTCTCATAGCAATTCCTTTTACTGTTTAATTTTTTATCTACTTTCCATGTATTTTTCAGCCAAAATATCATATAACGGTTGAGGCGAAAACAATTTTGAAAAACCTGTTGCTAATAATGAAGTTGCCATAACTGGGAAGACCATATTATGTGCTGACAACATTTCACTCACGATAACAAAGCAAGTTATTGGGCTTCTTAATACTCCGCTGAAAAAAGCAGTCATGGTTAATACAATCATAACCTTATAATTAAAAACAGTAAATATTCCTGCTAAAAAATCACCAAATCCTATCCCAGCAGCTAAAGTCGGAGCAAATAAACCACCAGGAACGCCGCTTAAATATGTAAACAGCGTGGCGCACATTTTTGTAATAGCAAATTGACCAGCGCCAGTATATTCTGAGCTTTGCATAATGGCGCGTGCTTCTGAATAACCACTACCAAAAGTTTTACCGTTAGTATAAATTCCAAGACCTGCGACTATTAAGCCGCAAACTAAAGCAACAATATAAGGATTGTTTTGATAATATTTACCAAGCCCGAAAACACCTTTTGTTAATAACTTACTAAACAAACCACCAGCAAGACCACCAATTATTGCAGCAACAAAAATTGCAGCCCAGTCATAATCACCAAAGGTTGTGATGTGTGCATAACCAAAATAAGTATAATTCCCTAAAAATACTTGCGCAACCAAACCTGAAATTATAATGGCCGTTAATATAGTTGCACTAACGTGACTCTCAAATGAACGCGCTAATTCCTCAATCGCAAAAATTATTCCCGCAATCGGTGTATTAAATGCCGCTGAAATACCAGCAGCACCACCAGCTAAAATAAAAGCGCGGGCATATTTTTGATCACGTTTTTTATTAAAATGTCCAATATTCCAAATAAAAAATAAAATTGCCGCACCAATTTGTACAGTTGGTCCTTCACGACCAACTGAAGCCCCAACAGCTACTGCAGCAATAGTCATTAAAAATTTGCCAATAATATCTATGCCGGCTAGCAACTTTCGACTACGAGCTTCGTCCTTACTCAACAGTGCAGCGATAACCTGTGGAATACCACTACCATTAATATAATAAAAAAAGCGTGAAAAAAAGACTATCGCGACAAAACCAAGCGGGGTTATCAATAATGCCCACCAAATTGAATTAGCAGCTAAAAATTTGTGATAAAAATCATCAGCATATTCAGAAAAATTAGCTAATAATACCGACATGCCACCTAGACATAGTGCACCAATCCAGAACAATAATGAGTGGCGTAATGAAAATTCTTTGTAAAATTTGCTGTAAAGCGTTGATAAAGTATTCACGTGTTTTATTCCCTTAAAATTGACAATATTATTACTAAAGTAGCGCTAAAAGTAAAGATTATAGGGCTTAACTTAATAAAGCGTTAATCTTAGTTTGTTATCATAATATGAACAAATTAATATTATTTTAACAATGTTTTCAATAAGATACGACAAACAATCCAAATATTCTGTTATTACCAACGGTAATTCTTGGCTTGAAGTATTTTATACCCCTGTAATTTCCTCATTAGGTTCAGTAGACTCTCGACGAGTACTAGATCACCTAGAGCGCGAAAATATTAAGCTTAATAACATCGATGAAATTGAAACCTCTTTTATTATCAATACTGTCTTATCAACTAGCCAAGCAGAGCACTTAACAGCCGAAGAAAAAGAAGACATAGCAAACAGCGTAAAACAAGATTTAAAAAAATTACGTGATAATAGATTTTCTCATTTTATAAACTCATTTACTGGCTTACCGACAAATAAAGAAGAAACAAACAAATTTTTTGGAATAAACATTTATCGAGCAATAAAAAATAAATTTAAAATTAAGTTTATCGGCTCTACTCTTGGGGTTATTGCAGCTGGAATTAATACTGCTGTTCGCTCAGTATTAACTGCAATATACACTGCTGTTAATATAGCTTATGTCATTCCGCTATTAATAATTCCACACTTAATTAAAAATATTTTTGTCAAAAATTTAGAAACTTTAGACAAGCAATCTAGTTTTAAAATATTCAATACTGTTGCTAAAGCCATTAATATAGCTTTATTTTCTGTATTTAATATAGTTCAAACTATTTTACGCCCAATAGGTGATCCTTTTTATAGTGCAATGAGCGCTTATGATACCGGATCTCAAAGCTTTAAAAGTAAAAATTTGGGTAAAATACTTGCAGTTAGCTCTATAATTTTTTCAACGTTAGGTTTGATTGGATTAAGCATTGCCACTGCTGGACTTTTCGGTGCAAGTAAGGCTGGGGCCTTAGCTGTAAAATCTTATTCTACAGCAGCATCAACGCATGCTCATTCAGGAATAATAAATACTATAATTCATTGGGCAAAACATTTATGGCGTCATCTTTTAAGAATATCCCACCTTCACGGTGCGCTAATTCCTGGCTCAGGAGTTGCGGGATTAACTAAATCACATGTAATAAATTCCGCCCTCTCTTCTAGCTGGCAGATGGTTAGTCGAGTTGTTTATAGACAGATTATATTGCCAATCCGGAATTTGTTTAGAAGACCTGTTGTCGAAAAAATCCCCTCTGTCGAAATCCCCTCTGTCGAAGAGCAAGCCCGTCATTCCCGCGAAGGCGGGAATCCAGCTGTAATCAATAATGAAGAAGCTGGGGCTTTTTTTAATGAACTGGATTCCCGCCTTCGCGGGAATGACGGAATACACGAGAATGACGGAATACACGGGAGGGGAGATCATAGCCCCCTTAGTAAAGGGGGCAGCGCCGAAGGCGCGGGGGTTTTCACCGATCCACAAAGTTCTTCCGAATGTACTCCACTTCATCGCGCAGCTTTGCCGCCTGTTCGAAGTCAAGGTCACGTGCTGCAGCAAACATTTGATTCTCCAACTGTATAACATGTTTGTTTAATTTTTTCTCACTCCACATTCCATAATTTTCATTAAATTTCTTAATACCTTTTTGTGATTTTTTAATTAAATTATGTGATCCAGTTTCTAAAATATCTGCAATTTTTTTGTTAATCCCAGCTGGCGTAATATTATGTTTTTTATTAAATTCAATTTGCTTTTCACGCCGGCGTTTTGTTTCATCAAGTGCGCGCTTTATTGAGCCTGTGATCATATCAGCATATAAAATCGCATGGCCATTAATATTACGCGCCGCACGCCCAATAGTCTGAATGAGTGAGCGATCGGAGCGTAAAAAACCTTCTTTATCAGCATCTAAAATAGCTACTAGTGCAACTTCTGGAAGATCTAAACCTTCTCGCAATAAATTAATTCCAACTAAAACATCAAATTCACCAAGGCGTAATTCACGAATGATTTCCATACGCTCAACGGTATCGATATCTGAATGCAAATATTTAACACGAACATTATGATCAGCTAAATATCCGGTTAAATCTTCCGCCATTTTTTTTGTCAACGTTGTGACCAGAACGCGATCACCTGTTCCGACAGTTTTCCTAATCTCTGATAACAGATCATCAACCTGTGATTTAACTTCGCGAATTTCAACTTCTGGATCAATAAGACCTGTCGGGCGCACTACTTGCTCAGCAATTTGTTGTGAATGCTCACGCTCATAGTTTGCTGGAGTTGCCGATACATAAACTGTTTGTGGCTGCCGCGCTTCAAATTCTTCAAATTTAAGTGGTCGATTATCGAGCGCTGCTTTTAAACGAAAGCCGTAATTAACCAAGTTTTCTTTACGAGCCCGATCACCTTTATACATCGCACCAATTTGTGACACAGTAACGTGTGATTCATCAATAAATAGCAGGCCGTCATCAGGCAAATAATCAAATAAAGTTGGTGGCGGATCACCTATTTTTGCGCCGGATAAATAACGTGAATAGTTTTCAACACCGGAGCAATAACCAAGCTCATTCATCATTTCTATATCAAGCTGTGTTCGCTCTTTTAAGCGCTGAGCTTCGACTAATTTATTATTTTTTTCAAATTCAGCCAGTTCTATTTTTAAATCTTCTTTGATTTCTTCTACTGCTTTTAATACAACTTCTCGTGGTGTGGCATAGTGCGTTTTTGGATAGATTGTTACTCGTGCAACTTTTTGTAAAATTTTACCGGTTAGCGGATCAAAATAAGCGATATCTTCTATTTCATCGTCGAATAAATAAATTCGTACTGCATCACGATCTGATTCTGCTGGAAAAATATCAATCACTTCACCTTGAACTCTAAAATTACCGCGTCGCAGCTCAACATTATTACGGGTATATTGTAGATCGGCTAAGCGTTTTAATAGCTCACGCTGGTTTATTATTGTTCCACGCTCAACGTGTAGTACCATGGAATGATAGGACTTGGGATCACCTAAACCATAAATTGCGGAGACTGTAGCCACGATAATAACATCGCGGCGCTCCATTAAGGCTTTAGTGGCTGATAGCCGCATTTGCTCTATATGATCATTGATTGAAGAGTCTTTTTCTATGTATGTATTTGATGATGGAACATAGGCCTCAGGTTGATAATAATCATAATATGAGACGAAATACTCAACGGCATTATCTGGGAAAAACTCTTTCATCTCGCCGTAAAGCTGGGCAGCTAAGGTTTTATTATGCGCCATAATAAGCGTTGGGCGGCCAAGATTTTGAATAAGGTGGGCCATGGTAAAAGTTTTACCTGAGCCAGTCACCCCCAAGAGAGTTTGTCCCGGCATGCCTTGTTTAAGACCTTCTGTAAGTTGTTTTATTGCAGTTGGCTGATCGCCAGCTGGTTGGTATTTGCTAATAAGATTAAATTTTTTCACATTTGCGCGGAGCCAGGCTCTTTCTTAATGGTATATTTGATAATTATACCATTTGTACGGAGCCTGACCCCTAAAAAAATGGTCTATAATTAGAAAATGCAAATATCCACAACACAACTAATAAAACAAGATATTAAAGATCTTGCTCTTATAGAAAGTTTGTCACAAAAAATTCAAAATGATCTTGGATTAGAAATAACTGACTCTTTAATAAAAATGACCTATACGGATAAAACTGATGGGCAACAAATAACAGTTTTTTTTGATAAAGATTCAGCCGCTTATTTCCAGTATGTATTCCCAAATAAAGATGATAGAGAGGATATTAATAGATTTAAAATACAAATAAAATCTTTAGATATCTATCATGAATTGACCATTTATTTTTATGAATCTATAGTTTTTATGTACGTCATAAAAAATGGGGAATGTGTTGTTCAACAATATCCAGAATTAAAAAATCACAAAGATACCACTCCACCACCACCAGTTATAAGAGCAGGTTTTCCGGTATCTTCTTCTGAAGGAGCCCTTTTGCATGCGCAATGTAATGCAGGCATATGTTATAAAATTGACTCCTGAAAATAATTAAGTACGGCAACAAAAAATATGTTAAATTATACCGTTAAAAATAGCCTATATAGAACGGTGTATGAAATTAAGAAATATTGCAATTATTGCCCATGTTGACCATGGTAAAACAACTTTAGTAGACGAATTATTAAAACAATCAAATACTTTCACAGGGCGCGAACAAGCTTCTGAGCGCATGATGGACTCTAATCCGCTTGAGCAAGAGCGCGGGATTACCATTTTAGCTAAAAATACTGCTATCAACTGGAAAGATCATAGAATTAATATCGTAGATACTCCAGGCCATGCTGACTTTGGCGGCGAAGTTGAGCGTATTTTATCTATGGTTGACTCAGTATTATTATTGGTTGATGCTTCCGAAGGCCCAATGCCACAAACGCGCTTTGTAACGCAAAAAGCTTTTGCTCAAGGATTAAAACCAATTTTAGTTATCAACAAAATAGACAAACCTGGCGCACGCCCTGATTGGGTTATGGATCAGGTATTTGATTTATTTGATAAATTAGGCGCAACTGATGAGCAATTAGATTTCCCAGTAATTTATACCTCGGCTATAAACGGTACTGCGACTTTAGATCTGGATAAACCAAATGACAATATGGAGCCTCTACTAGATGCGATTATCGACTTAGTAGCGCCGCCTGAAGTTGACTTAGAAGGTCCATTCCAAATGCAAGTAAGTAGCTTGGATTATTCAAGTTATGTTGGAGCTATAGCAATTGGTAGAATTAAACGCGGTTCAGTTAAAGTTAATCAGCAAATTTCTATTATTGATAGAAATGGTAAAACTCGTAACGGTAAAATTCTACAGGTATTAGGTTACCTAGGTCTTCAACGCTCAGAGATCCCTTCTGCTTCTGCTGGAGACATTATCGCTGTAACAGGTATTGATCATCCAAAAATTTCTGATACTTTTTGTGATCCAAGCAAAGTTGAAGCATTACCACCATTATCAGTTGATGAGCCAACAGTTAGTATGACTTTCCAAGTTAATACTTCACCATTTGCTGGTAAGAGCGGTAAATTTTTAACAAGTAGACAAATTAAAGACCGCCTAGACCGCGAACTAATTCACAACGTGGCTCTAAAAGCTGAGCAACTTGATGATCCGGACAAATTCCGTGTTTCAGGTCGTGGTGAATTACACTTATCAATTTTAATTGAAACTATGCGCCGTGAAGGCTTTGAGCTTGCGGTATCAAAACCGGAAGTTATTTTCCGTCATGATGAGAACGGCGATGTTACTGAGCCGTATGAGCAAGTTATGATTGATATTGAAGAGCAACACCAAGGTGCAATTATGGAAAAATTAGCTAATCGCTTAGGTGAACTACAAAATATGGAAGTTGATGGCCGAGGCCGAGTAAGACTTGATTATATGGTGCCATCGCGCGGTTTAATTGGTTTTCACCCTGACTTTGTAACAACCACTTCTGGCTCTGGACTTTTTTATCATAGCTTTGATCATTATGGTCCTAAAAAAGCAGGAACTGTTACACGCCGACTTAATGGCGTTATGATTGCTAATGGTCCAGGTAAAACTACTGGATTTTCATTATTTAATCTGCAAACTCGCGGCACCTTATTTCTTGGCCCAGGCGTTGAAGTATATGAAGGTATGATTATCGGTATTCACTCACGTGATAATGATTTAGTTGTGAATCCTGTTAAAGGCAAGCAATTAACCAATATTCGTGCAGCTGGAACTGATGAAAATATTATTTTAACTCCACCGAGAAAATTAAGTCTTGAGCAAGCTCTTACATTTATTGAAGATGACGAGTTAGTTGAAATAACTCCAGAGAGTATTAGACTTAGAAAAAAATATTTAAAAGAAAACGAAAGAAAGCGCAGTAAAAAAGGCGATTAATTTCAAATAGGATTAATAGACAGGGAGGTTTTTCTTGCAAAATTTAAATACAGCACAAAAAAAACAAATATTAGATCTTTTTGATAAAGGTGGAACTTTTTTATCATCTAGAAGATTTGGCTGGTGCTGGTTTTTATCTTCAACACCAAATAACTTCACCATTGCTCAAGGATTATATTCATACGAAATAATTTTATAAAATTTACTCGATGAAAAAGGTGAATCTCGAGTTTTACGATTTGATAAAGGTGCTTTGATAAAAGCTATAGATAATGCTTCTATTAAAGATAATGAAGTTAATATAGAAGTTGCATCTTTAAATAAATGTTTTACTATGAAAGCTTCTTTTACTAAACATCAAGACTACTTTAATTTTTATAAAATGCGCACTTCTTATACTTTCACAGATGGTGAAACAGCTATATTTTCTGCACAAAATTTTAAAAAACTTAAGGCTTATAATCCGAGTAAGATTGCATTAAAAACATAGATTTTTAAGTAAAATTAAGATAAAAAAAATCCCCGCAAAAGCGGGGATTTTTTTTAGACTAAGAAAATAAATATTCTTTATTCTCCTTTATCTATTTGCTGCTTAATGAAGTCACCTAAAGAAGAGCTAACTTTTGAATCCTTACTGAATTCTTTAATAGCTTTCTTCTCTTCATGAACATCTTTCGCTCTAACAGAAATTTGAATAGTGCGATTTTTCTTATCAACATTAGTAATGCGTGCTTCCACTTCATCACCAACACTTAATTTTTCACTCGCATCTTCAATTTTCTCATCGCGAGAAATTTCATAAGCTTTCATTGTCGCTAGAACTTCTGTTGCAAGCTCAACAGTAACTTCTTTTGGCTGAACTTCAACAACTTTACCTGTTACGATACTACCTTTACCATTAATCGCCACATAGCTTTCGAATGGATCAGATTCTAGTTGTTTAATACCAAGAGAAATACGCTCACGCTCAGGCTCAATACCTAGAATCACAGTTTCGATTTCTTGACCTTTTTTGTAGTTACGAATAGCTTGTTCGCCCTGCTCTTTCCAAGAAATATCAGAAACGTGAACTAAACCATCAATACCACCTTCAAGACCTAAGAAAATACCGAAGTCAGTGATAGATTGAATTTGACCTTTAATATGCTCGCCTTTTTGATGCTCTTCAGCAAAAGCTTGCCACGGATTAATTTGACATTGCTTCAAGCCTAAAGAAATACGACGACGATCTTCATCGATATCAAGAACCATTACTTCAACTTCTTGACCTAATTGTACTAATTTGTTTGGATTAACATTTTTGTTAGTCCAATCCATTTCAGATACATGCACTAAGCCTTCGATTCCTGGTGAAAGTTCAACAAAGCAACCATAGTCTGCAATATTGCTAATTTTACCAGCAATTTTGCTGTTAAGTGGGAAACGGCCTTTAATATCATGCCATGGATCGTTGCCCATTTGTTTCAAGCCTAAAGATACACGACTACGTTCTTTGTCAAAGCTTAATACTTTAACTTTGATAGAATCACCAAGAGAAATTACTGCTGTTGGATGATTAATTCTTGTCCATGACATATCAGTAATATGCAATAGACCATCAATACCACCTAAATCAACGAACGCACCGTAATCAGTGATATTTTTAACAACACCTTCAACTTCTTGGCCGATTTCTAATTTAGATAAAACTTCTTGACGCTCTGCGCTAGTTTCACTTTCAATTACTGCACGACGAGATACTACAATGTTACTGCGCTTATCATCAATATTAATTACTCTAAGATCGATTAGATCTCCTTCACTAATATCAACTTCATGAGCAGGTTTAACATCCATTTGAGATCCTGGTAAGAATCCGCGAATACCAGTGATTTCGATAATTAAACCACCTTTTACCTTGTTAATAACTAAACCTTTAACAGTTTCTTTATTTTCATAGGCACGAATTAGATCTTCCCACGCTTCTGCTCGTTTAGCTTTTTCACGTGATAAGATAGTTGCTCCATTACCATCTTCAACTGTTTCTAGAAATACTTCTACTTCGTCGTTAACACTAACTTCAACTTCGCCTTTTTGATTATAAAATTCTGATGTTGGAATTATTCCTTCGGATTTTAAACCAGCATCGATGGTAATCTTGTCCTTTCCAACATGGACAACAGTACCTTTGATTTTAGCTCCTGGTCTAAATAGACTGCTATTGACACTCTTTTCAAAAAGATCAGCGAAACGTTCGCTCATCAAACTACCCTCTGTGAAGTTCATTGACCCTCACGTATATTTTAAAAGTTAATTTCCTCGATAAAATCAAGGCCCTGGCGCAATTTAAAAAAATGCACAGCCACGATACCATGTTTATGTAATTATTGCAAGAATAAACTATTTTGCGGTGTAAGAATGCACCAAATCAACAACCAATCCCAATTTTTCCGGCTCAACAAAAGGTGTAATTCCATGTCCCAAGTTAAACACATGGCCGTTATGAGGACCAAAATCATCTAAAACACGTTTAACTTCGCGCTCTATCATTTTATCAGAGCCGTATAAAACCGCAGGATCAAGATTACCTTGTAGCGCCACTTGCGCCCCAACTCTTTCACGAGCTTCTTTAATGCTCATAGTCCAATCAAGACCTAAACAATCCGCTCCAGACTCAACCATTTCATTTAGCCATAAGCCACCAGATTTGGTGAAAATTATAATCGGAATATTTTGATCATAATTTTTTACTTTGCTAATTATTTTTTTTATATATTCCAATGAAAATTCCAAATACTCATAATGCCCTAACACACCGCCCCAGGTATCGAAAATTTGCACAGCATCAGCACCAGCTTTAATTTGCTGAATTAGATATTCGGCAATATTGTCAGCTAATAAATTTAATAAAATTTTAAGAGATTCTGGATCTTGATAAAGCATGGTTTTAATTTTTCTAAAATCTTTAGTACTACCACCCTCTATCATATAGACCGCCAAAGTCCATGGACTACCAGAAAATCCTATTAACGGAATTTGATTATTTAAATTCTTTTTAACAAGTGATACTGCATCAAAAACATATTGTAGATTTTCTAAATTATCAGCAATATTTATATTTTGTAACTTTTTAATATCTTCGATATTTTTAATAGGATCTGAAAACTTTGGACCTTCTCCAGTTTCAAAATAAAGTCCTAAACCCATAGCATCTGGTATGGTTAAAATATCTGAAAAAACTATTGCTGCATCTAAATTAAAACGCGCTAGCGGCTGCATAGTAACTTCGCAAGCTAATTCTGGAGTTTTACATAAAGTTAAAAAATCTGGGATTTTTTTACGAACTGCACGATACTCAGGTAAATATCTGCCTGCCTGACGCATAATCCATACTGGAGTATGATCAACTTTTTCGTGTCTCAATGCTTTTAAAAAATTATTATTTTTGATACTACTCATATTTTTATTCGCTCTAATATTTCATCGATCACTGCTTTTATATTTTTATTAATTACAGAGATAACGACATCAGCAGATTTAGTAAAAACTTTGTCAATATTTTCTTGTTCTTGATAAGGATTAAGGCAAACTATAATCCCTCGTTTACTCATTTTATTAAGATTTTTATTGGATTCAACAACCGAAGCCCCTGCTGCAACGACAACTCGCTCATATTCACTTAACTCAGCTATTATTTTTTCTTGTCGAGATTTAAATCCTTCAGGTCCTTCTTTATCTAAAATCCAAGCTAAATCAACTCCTGCACGCTCAACAATAACGCAATCTACGTCATAAAAAGTAAAATTACGCATAGTCGACAGTTTTTTTCCAATTGTGGTTTTTCCTGCTCCAGGCGGTCCTACTATAAAGATATTACTATTCATCGCCAATCATTCTACTACAAACTAAATGATTTTTGCAGTTAGGAAGATAAAAAATTCAGATTTATCATTATTTTGCATGTTGCTATTAAAAAAAGCTCCTATTAAAGGTGCATGACTAATGATTGGTAAAGAGTTTGCATTTTGCGTTTTCATTTTACTAATAATTCCCCCAAGAACAATCATTGAATCATTATTTAACAAAATTTGCGTTTCAAGCTCTTGTGTTTCTATTACTGGATAATTATTTATTGTATTTTGTAAATTAGCAAAATTATTAGAAAAAGCTAATTTCAATAAAATTTTCTTATTATCAACAATATTGGCAATTACTTTCATACTAAGTGCAGCGTTTTTGAAACTGGTAGAAGTAGCACCGTATTTGGCTGTTTCTTGATATGGAATGCTTTGCCCCTGCTCAATCCGCGCTTCATGACCTTCACTAACTATTATTTTCGGATTGGATAAAGTTTCTAATACCCCCTGATTTTCATAAAAAGATAGTTTTGGATCTAAAGAGTTTTTATCAAATACTTTATTAAATACCAAAGATTTGTTTTTCAAATCCCAGTTAATCCCAAGCTCGCTAATATAATGTCTATTCATCCGTATCATACGAGCTTCTATTTGAATCTGCTGTTTATTAAAATCTTTATTAACATCACGAGAAGTAATAAAAATAATATTATCTTTATAAAAACTAGATAGATTATTTAATCTTAAAATATGATTAAACCCCGTCTCCCATGGAATATTTTGTAATGACAATGAAATATTTTTTGTAGCACTTATTTCATTAGATATTAATAAATTTAAATTAAAACGTTTGGCAAATTCTTGCAGCAAATTGCGCAGTGGTATTTTATTGTTAATAATAGAAATC
>CAYGUI010000021.1:0-23775 GCA_964353115.1 uncultured Gammaproteobacteria bacterium | reverse complement strand
CAGGGGTCTGTCATGCCAATAGCAGTTGCTTCAAATAAAAAAACCCTCTAACAATTGCTTGTAAGAGGATTTTTTATTTCATAAATATCGATTTTTTTTCAATGATTCTTTAAACTGTAAATTCTTACAAACCTCAACTCGAAGATTCAAAAATACCCTATTTTCGTCATTGCGAGCGAAGCGAAGCAATCTATAAATCAATAAGTTAAGTCTGGATTGCCGCACTCACTGCGTTCGTTCGCAATGACGGGCAGTGAAACTTTAAATCTTCGGGTTGAGGTTACTGACATTGGAATGCCTATTTCAAATTTAATATAACTGGATTCCCGCCTTCGCGGGAATGACATCCTTCTGGGACCTGCTTTTTAAAAAAATATCATTTATGCAACAAGGCCTTATTAAAGGGGCAACTGGGCGTAGCCCAGTGGGGGTTTTTAATTAAAATAAATTACAAATAATACAAATACAAAAGCTTATGTCTAAATATCGAAAATACCAATCCACTAGCAAAGAAAGTAACTAAGGTACTGGCAAAATAACCATAACCGTAATAATCAAAGCCAAAGTGAACTGATATTAAAGTAAATATTATATTTGATAGAAAAAATATAGTGTTAATAGTCATGGTTATGGCGTACTCTGAAAAATAATATAAAAATATATTCAAAAATAATATAAAGCTTTGTAATGCTGCACCAAGCACGCAAAACTTAAACATTGGTATAGAAACAAATCTTAGGTCAAAAAACTTATAAATCTCTGGAGCTAAATAGATAGTTAAGGCAGCAGCGACAGACTGATAAATAACCAAATAACGGCTATTTCTTTTAATAACTTTCTTTAAGTTTTTAGCATCATCCTCTAATTCATATAACGGAGAGTTCTCTTTAGCATCTAATAATAATCTGCTATAAAAGCGATAAAAACTAGTTTCAGCTAATACCACAAAGATTGCTAAAGTTGGGATCATTGTTAAATATGCTAAAAATGCAGCTGTGTCATAGTCATGATATAAACGCATCTTATTTGGCAACATTACAGCCTCGGGGACAAACCACATAATCCATTTATCAACCCATGTTGCAAGAGTGTAAAGTAATCCAGATAATGCTAAATACCAATATCTTTTAAAGTAGCGCATAAAATAAAATGGATTACGAATTGGGTATGGATAATTGTTAAGTACTATAAATAAAATCATTCCAACTATGATTATAAATCCCATATTAAAGCCAAATAAAATTCCATCATTACCATATTTGAAGCCAAATAAAGAAAATAATACGCTGAAAAAACCACCAATTAAGAAAGAGCGGACGATTAATAAATAATTTTTAAGCATGGTTAAATAAACCATAGATACCCACAGCATAGATATCGTCATAAAATTAATGACTGCTAAAAATCTTAAGTGCAGTGAAAGATTGGCATAATAAAAATAAAAATATATAACAGGAATCATTTGTAACGATATGGTTAAAATAGTCGCACCATACAATACCGAAGATGATGCACTCATATTTCCTTTATATGTCTGATCGGCCAAAAAACGGGTAAATACAGTGGTAATAGGGGAGCTAAAAACTAATGAAAAGGCAAAGTTATAAATGAGTATTGATCTAAAATCTAAAATATTATAATTCGGTAATATTTGTGCTTTAAATAGCAATATTAAAGATATTGTACCAACAGTAATAATCCATGGCCCGGCTGTTATAATTAATCCGTACCATAAGGCCCTGAATGGATCAACTATATTTTGACGATCTGCAATTTCTTCTAATTTAAATCCTATACCAGCCATGTTATCCCTATCTTAATTATTTATTTAAAAAGTCATCATACAATTTTCTGTAAGAATCAATCTGAATTGCATTGTTATAATATTTTTCGACGCGCTTTTTCATATTTGCGCTATATTCTTTATATAATTCTTTATCTGTCAGTAATTTTTTAATTTTTTCGGCAATCATTTGAGGACATTCGGGTAGAACAATAAATCCACCGGGACCAATAGGAGGATCTTCGATGCTTTGCCCAAGTAAAAGCTCTGAAGTGGCACCCACGGCAGTAGCTACAGTTACTATGCCACTAGATCCGCATTCTAAAATATTTAAAGGTTGTCCTTCACTTAAACTACTACTTACAAGCACATCAATTTTTGGAATATATTCGACCATATCTACCTGATCAGTAAACTCGATACATTCTTCTATTTTGAATAATTTTATTAAGCTTACACATTCAGCATAATATTTTTTATCCGCATCTTTAGAGCCGATAATATATGCCTTAAAAGGCATGTCATATCTTTTGAAAATGGCAATTACCTTAATAAAGTTTTTAATGCCCTTAATTGGCATTACACGGGCTATTAGGGCAATTACTGGTATGTCATTGTTAATTTTTTCAAGAGCGGAATATTTCTCATAATTTATACCATTAGGTATTATTAATGTTTTTTCCTCTTTAGCTCCTTCAATAATTTGTAATTTTTTATTTTTTTCAAACTGAGCAATAATAGTGTCTGCTGTTTTATAGGCAAAACTAGAATAAGTTACAAACATTTCCGCCCAAAATTTTCTAAGACTACGTTGAAATTTATCTGAGCTAATATTAAAAGAATCTTGGCTAATATCGATAATTGAAGAAAATAATGAAATATCTAATCTTCTCTCATTATTGTAAATCCCGTGCTCTGTTAAAATACAAGGCTTGTTATATAGTAACTTAGCTCTAGCCAGTAATAATCCTGCATATCCAGTACAAGAAGAATGATAGACTTTGGCTTTTGGAATATCAGCATGACAAATAGCAAATAGTCCGCCCATTAAAGTCATCCATGAAAAAAACCATTCAGTAAAAGCTGCATGGGGTAATAACTCTTTATATACAT
The DNA here is from genome assembly GCA_964353115.1 of uncultured Gammaproteobacteria bacterium. GTDB lineage: Bacteria > Pseudomonadota > Gammaproteobacteria > JAGOUU01 > JAGOUU01 > CAYGUI01. Next base: position 20,879 of record CAYGUI010000021.1, on the reverse strand, counting down.
TAACTAATAATGCCCAGGTGTATTCTGAATCTAACAAATAAGATTGACCTAAATTATTTGTATGAACAAAGTCAATTACATCTTTAAAGGAAGAAAAAGATTTATTTTTAATCATATCGATTAATAAATCTGTTAGACTTTTTAAGTAATATTTTCCTTTTGTTGGGGTGACAAAAACCTTTCCCAATTTCATTTTTTGCAAGAAAACATTTTTTACACCTACAACATTATCTGGAAGAGGGTACCTCAATGTTAAAGATGAATTTTGTGGCAATACTGCTAATATTGAAAATTTTATATCAGGAAATGCTTTTATTTGATTAAAAATCCACTGTGAAACTCCGCCGGTATAATAGGGGTATGTCCCTTCGGCAATAATACAAATATCAGCAGTATCTATTTTATTATTCCTTTGCTCCATAACGATATTATTCCTTTATAATCAAAATATTTTTCATCATCCGTTGTATCTTTATCTACTTTTTTGCAATATTCGCGCAATTCATCGTATTTATTTAATAAATAAAGGCATTGCATATACCACATTTTTTGATGAAATTTACCATTTTTAAATTGTTTAATTAGGTTATATCCCTTATCTAATTCTTTATTTCTTATATATAATCTTGCTAATTTATAATTAACTTCTTTATCTTCGGGGTATTTTTTAGCATAGTCTTCAAAAGATTGTATGGCCAATTCTAAAAATAATTTTTCTGTTTTACGATCAAGTAAATTACAAGTTCCATAGTCATCATAAGCATCGATTAATTTCTCATGATTTTTTTTATCATCTGGTTTCTCTTGATATATTTCATAATACTCAATAATTTTTTGTAAATATTTTCTTTCATATTTATCAATAATTGATGCTGACATTGTTCTAATAAATATATTATCTTCATTTAAAAACTTAAATAACATTGGAGCAAAGTTTCTGTCAAAATTTTTATTTATTTTTTCTAATAAAATTCTTTTTTGATCTACTGTTCCGTAAATAGCAACGTCGCTAAAGGGGACGTAGTTTTCTAGATTTTTAAAGATATGAGGATTGTTAACAGATTCAATATATAGTTCTTCACCTAATAATAAATCTTTTTTAGTTGATTCGCTTAAAAGCCATGAATAATCATCATTTTTCGGAACTATGACATATAAAATAAAGGCGACTGTTACAGCAATAGCCCCAAATATAAAAGTTGCAAGATGAAATATGGTTAAAAATAACAAAAAATTTACTGATTCATATATTCTGTGCAAAATTATTGAACTTAAAATTAATAAGCCCGAAGCAGCAAAATAAATATAAATTAAGGTATTTATTTCTATTTGTTCATTAATATACAAATAAGTGTAATATATTTCTGGAAGGGTCACTGCCAGACAAAATATCATTGTTATGATATACGGCTCTTTATTAATTTTCCGTCTTTTCATTATTGATTGTTATTGTATAAATTAGTTATTAATTTTGTAGAAGAAATTATGGTATCAATAGTTACATTATTTAATTCCATAAAGTTCATTTTTTCTATTTTTAGTAAAAAATCCACTTTCTCATTAATCATAATGGGCACAGCTATTATTCCTTCATTAGCTAAAATTTCTTCGTCTTCTTCATTTACTATGCATAATACATTTTTATCTAAAACAGCTTTTTTATATATTTGATCTTCTGGTGTAAATGCTTTTTTATAAGGACTATCGTCATACCATCCTTCAGATTTTAATAACTCCAGTCCTTGAGTATTAACTTGATAAATTGACCATTGTCTAGGATCAACTACAGCTTGAACCATATTTAGTACTGCATCTGGCAGAGTACTGACATCATTAAAATTAGCTTTATCAAGGGCATTGTAGGTTTGCGTGACGCTATATAACTGAACATTTAGTCGTCGATCTAGAAAATCTTTTAAATCCTGTAATTTTTTATAGGTTTTACTTAATGCATTAAATTCATCAAGCATTTTTAGATATTTGTCCTTTAGTTCATTAAATTTAGTAATTTGCTCATCGCGTAAATATCCTAAAGTGACAGTTACTAGCATCCATAATATCGGTAAACTATATGCTTTAAAATAATAATTAAAAACAGTGTCGCCTAATATTTTTTCTGGCATATTTTGAAATAGCAGAAAAAAAGTACACATAAGAACAGCTAATATTCCGCCACCAGAGCCGTGTTGTACAACTATTAATAATATCAATAACCAGCATGGGTTGTAGTGCATTGAACGGAAGCGATCGCCATCAAAAAATGCTACATCAATAAAATATAAAACTGCCAATGGAATAATTATTTCTAATAATAATCCTAAATGTAATTTTTTTATGATTGTTTTTAAAAGAACCATGTGTAATTCATCCCTATGTTATCCGAAGTAGAACTAATCCCTGTTCCCCCAACACTATGATCATAATACAAAGCCACTCTTTTGGTATCAGAGATTTCATAGTTTGCATTTAAATTGTAGATCATTCCGCCATCACCAAATCTATCTTTACTATATCCTAAATTAGTTTGTAAAATGAAATTATTAAAAAATGTTGTTGTAATTGTTAAAAATACGCTGTGAATTTCACTATCTGCAATATTAATTGGAGTAAATGGTAAATTAGTGGTACTACTTAATCTAGTTTTAGAATATTTTGGAAATACCCTATAGATGCTATAGTTTGCAGTTAAATCAATGTCATGATTGAAAAAATATGCTAATGGGTTATAAGTTCCAATGACATATCTAAATAAGGCTTCAAGTATATAGCTACTAGCAAGATTATCGTATTTATATAAATTATAATAAACATCCTTAAAACTAAGCTCTGCATTGAATCTGGCAGTAAAATTAAAATAACGCACAACTTGTAGTATATCTTCGCTACCATAGTGAACTATTTCTTCATTTAAATCCCAACTTGGCTGGTGATAAGCTGCATAAAATAAGGTTCCACCTAATAAATCCCATAAATAAAACCTGTCAGCAACGCCAAAGACTTTGTTATTAAATAGTCCTTCAAGTTGATTATAATTCCCGGTGCCAAAATATTTTTTAAGTGATACAAGATAATGCCAACGTATATCATCAAACGATTCTAAAGCTCCAGTTTCAGGGTTAACAGCGCCATTTGTGATATTATCACTCGGAATTTTTGCATAATTCATAGAAACCTTAGCCCCTAAGTAATAATAATTACCCAAAGAATATTGTCCTTGCACGTGGCTGATTAATTGATCGGAAGAATTTTTCACCATTTTATATCGTGTTCCAATATCAATATAAGAGCCGTAATAGGGCAGTAATAATTTTGCTAAATTTTTAATATCTTCATTGTATGGATTTTTATTGTAAAGATATCCTGCACGTTTTCTTGTGTAATTATATAAACCAAGATCATACTCTATGCCGGCTTTAGTAAGGTTTACAGCAGTATCGGTATTATGATTTGGAATGCTATTTAAAATTGCAGTTGATCTTGCGTGTTGTCCACGATATGCCGCCAATCGTGAGCGTAATAATTTAGTTTCTAAATCATCTTGTTGAGCATCTTGATTAAAGTCAATTAATATTCTTTTTGCTCCTTGGATCATACGAAGTTTGGTGTTTTTAGTTGGGATAATCAAAATAGTATTGTAACCAAACTTTATATTTTGAATAAAATTAATACCCTTATTCGATACTTCAGTAGTATCTTGATATTCTATTCTATGCGAAAAAGTAATAAGCACTTCCTGATTATTAATTTCAGCTTTAGCGCTAAGATCTTCACCGTATTTGATTTGTAAAGTTGCATTTTTCGAGCTTAAGCTAATCATGCTTAAGTTAATTTGATCTACTGCATAAGTAAAATTGCAGAAAAATAATAAAATTATAAATAAGATCCTTTTCATTTATAATAGCTCCTCAGCTTTGTTATAGCGTTTTATATCTAGCAAAAATGCAGCGTATGATAATTTTACTTGTCTGTTATGCGGATATTCTGCTAGTAATTTTTTATATTCCTTATCAGCACTTCTTATTTTGTGTAGTCTTTGCAGTGACATTGGAGCAAGAACTCTTAAGTTTGGCGCTAGATTTTTATTACAGCAAGTTTCTTCATAAACCTCTTTATAATAAATTTTAGATAGCTTGTAGTTACGATCTCCTTCCAAGATTTCAGCATATTTGTATTTCAAAGCCGGATCTAATTTTTTATTTTCCTGAATCATTAACTCAATATACTTTTTAGATTTATCTAAGTTTCGATGATCATAATAATAATCAGCTAAAGCTTTATAATTTTCTGTAGTTGGATTAGTTTTTGATAATTTTTCCAGGCCATGTTGCACTGCGTCATCAAAGCGCTCGGCTTGAGCTATATCTATTAGTAAAGGTAATTTTTGTGCGCTATTCGTATTATTAATTTCTTTATTAATAATATTATGCAGTGTATTTTTATTATTAGTTACTAAGACTAGATTTCTTAAATATATACTGTAAGCATTAAAGTCCTGACTAAGGATTCTTTCATTTTTATTATATAAATCTACTACGCCTTTAGAGTCTCCTAAGTAATCTAATTTTTCAATCCAGTATTGTGGGTTTTTTGAGCTAAAAGCTTTTTTGTTAATCCACGCTACTTGTTGTGCAGTTGGTTTTGGGCCCCAAATATAAATTAACTGATCAAAGTCATCAGGCTCGCGGGCATTAGGGCTATTAGCAAGTTCAAAGAATATTTTTTCAGCCAAAGTGCGCTGATTATATTCTGATAGGGTGTATGCTATGTTTCGCTTTTCAGTGTCACTTAAATCTTTAATATTGTCTTGAATAATATAATTTAATTTTTTATCAGAAATATTCTTCTGAGTTTTTAATAGGCTTATTAAATAATTTCCTAATATAGTCTTATTTCCTTGTCGTAGGGAATCTTCATATATAGGCAAGGCTTCTTTGTACTGTTCATTAAAGAAATAAGCGTTAGCTAATGTGAGTTTATTATTAGGATTAGGGTTTTTTTGATAAATATCTTTGGCAATAATGGCAGCTACTTTATAGTTTTTTATTTTAATTGCCAGATTGTATAGAATAAATAATTTAGGCTCTAATTCTTCGCTTGGCAGACTATTATTTTTAGTTATCCAATTTTTGACTATTTTAGTATTTTTCTGATTATAAACAGCAAAGATTATAGGTATAAAATCATTATTTGTTTTAAACCTTAAGCTACCAAGTAATCTTTTTGCCTGATCTTCTTTATCTGAAATTAAATAAAAATAAACTATATTTTCAAGATCATCATTGGTGTAATACGTATTAGGAGTGAAGCTTTTTAAAACTATTTCTGCGTCTTTAGTTAAATCATTGTTTATTAATATATTTAAAACTCTTAAGCGTTTTTTTACTGAATATTTTGCATAATCGCGAGCTGTTAATTTAGATTTTTCCTGTTTAACACCGATAGCAGAATTTAAAGTCATTATTACTAATGGCTCAGGAGAGAGAGAAGAGTTTTCAAGCCTAGATAGAAAAATTTTAGCATCTGCAGCATTTTTGTTATCTAATAAATAATCTGCAACTGCTTGTTGAGTAGTTGAGTTAATTTTATTTAAAGGTATATTTGTGACTAAATTGCTAATAAATTTATCGTTTTTATCTTGAATATTGATAGCAGTATATCTTTCAAGTAACTTTGGATTTTTATATAATTCTTGTTCAATAGGCTCTAAAAGCTCTAGTGCCATTGTATTTTGTGAGTTTTCGCTGAAAATAGAAGCAAGATCTAATAACTCTTGAGTATCTTTATAATCTATTTGCTTTGTAATTTCAAAGGCTTGGTTATATTTTTTATTTTTTAGATATAAGTTAATAATAAAAAATTTATTTTCATATTCATCTATATCTTCAATTTTTGTATCTATAAATAAAGACTCTATAACATTGGTTGCTAATAAGTTTTTACCTTGTTTTTCATATAGTTTAGCTAAAGAAATATAATCTGTTGTTGTTGCAGAGTTATTTTTAACCATTTGTGTTAAAGCTTTTTCTTGCACATCAGTATTATTCGTGATTAAACCAACTAAATATATATTACGTAAAGTCGCATTATCGGGTTGAACGCTATATTTTTTTTCTAATAATTCACCATACTTTTTATAATTATTTTTGTATTTATAATAAGATCCAAGTTTGTCGAGTAAAACAATATTATCCGGTGATTTTTTTAAATGTATTTCTAATATATTGATCGCATCATCAACTTTTCCTTGATTAAAATAGATATCTGCCGTTGACATGACATGCAGTGGATCTATATTTTCTATGCTTTCAGTTTTGAGATCTTCATTTAATGTTTCAGTAGCTTTATTTTGTTTTTTATCAATAAACTGAAAAAAAGCTCTATCTTTCGCTTCTGGAAAGATATAAAGACTGACAATAAAAATTGCAATACAGATAATAAGTAAAGCAATTATCCCCGTAATATACTTCATAGGCTTGGATTTACTCATACCTATTCACCATGATCTTTATTGCCTCGTTATTTATATTATCTATTGGATTATCTATAGAAAACTTTAGTAAATAATCTTTTGATTTTCCACTTATTTTCTTATCACCATAAGAAATTGTATATTTGGCATCTTTTAATGGCGTATGCCATGTTATTTTGCCAGTCCCATAACCCTGAGTATAAAATTCCCAGCTATCAATATTATTTATTTTCAAGTCCCAAATATTCCATGAGCTACTTTTAATATAATTAGCCGCATTATCTTCTGTTTTAGTTAAGCTAAAATTAGGATTATTAATTTTGGGATCTAAGAATATATAAAGGCTGTTTTGATAATGATTAAATCCTAAAACTCCGTTTGAATGTTTAAAATCAATAAAATAATCATTCCCAGCATCAAATCTTATGGTATTTAATTCACCACGATTCTCTATTTTCCAGTTAAGAGCAATAGGATCTTTATAAATTTTTGCAGTAAAAAAACCTTGAACTATTTTTATATAAGTACTGGTTTTAATCGGTATGATATTTTGCGTTTTAATATATTTTATATTGTCTAATAAGGCTTTAAGAGACTCATCGTATTCGCCAGAATACATATGATAATACAGATTAATAGGGCGTAATCTAAAAGGGTGCTCGGTATTTTTTAAAGTTTCTTGTAATTTAGCAAAGGAGTAATATAAGCCATTAAATCCATTGGTATAAATATACTCATTACTATTGGAGCTATAAATTTGTCGATAATTGCCGACCATTACACTTAATGGTGCAACCCAGGCATATGAATTAAAGTCTTTATCAAGTCTTGAGTCACCGCCATTTATATTTAATAAATTATCTTCATATACTTGCTGTACTGCTTTTGGAAATGGCGTAGTATCACCAGACCATTGTATAACAGAGATTTTTTTATCTTTGGGTGTATATTTTTCTATATATTTTTTTGATCCCATAATTTCTTTGTTTAAAGAAAAGGGCTCTTCGGCGTATGATCTTGGAATATCATATCCCTTCATAACTTCTTCGGGGGTATCGGGAATTATTTGATTTTGCAGTCCTTCACCGATAAATCCTTCATCAGGATTAATAGACATATCTGTTGTGCTGTCGTGTAATTTTTTTTCTTTGTTGGCTTTTCTGTCTTGCCATAATTTTATAAACTTATTTTTTATAATCTCAAAAATATTGCTTTTTAATTGAGATGGATAATTTCCTAAAAAGGGCTGTTCTTTTTTTGCAGAATAATTCTCAAAAAACTTCCAATATAGAGGATGAGAGTAAGTATGGCTTCCAGCTTCTATATTTGGCAGGGCAAGTATTTTTTTTGCTATAGCAATAGATTGCTCATTTCCAACCCATTTAGGATCGATTTCTGCAGCTACAGGCCCAACAGTAACTGGTAAACCAGGATTGGCTTTTAAAACATTATCATATATAACTTCAGAATCTAATTTATGTAAATCCTTAGATATGTCAACGCGACTAACGTTATTCCAGCCATCGCCATCGATATGGCTATAAAAAATTCTATTGCCAAGGATAGTGGTGGTATCTGGCATTGGATATAAGTTTAAGCCAAGTGCTTGACGTAAAAATTCAAATGGATTGATATACCATTCATATATATTTTTCTCATCAACAGCTAAAAAATTAATAGCATAATCTTGTACTACAAAACCGCCATTAGGTGAAATAGCAGATAATGATGATATAGTTTGTGAATCTGGAAACTGTGTATCTACTAGGCTATGAGTTTTATCACCAATAATTTTTAGTTGCGGATATTCATAAGAAATACTTGTTAAAGTTTTTTCAAAATTATATAAATTTTTATGAGGAGTGAAAATTTTTTCACCATTAATATGGTTAAATACTTGTCCGGTGCTATAAACACCAAATAATTTAAAAAATTTCTCTATTAGGTCATTTAAATTACCATTATCAGATGAATAACCAAATCCTGGGTTTCCAAGAAATATAAATTTTTTTCCGCTATTAATTACTGAAATTGCCCATTTGGCATATTCATCTTTATCAGTAAGATTTGTTTCAGTATTTTTACGATACCAGCTAATAACCCCTAAAACGTCATCACGATTGTTTATATTAGGCATTCCTTGCAGAATATCGTGATATTCGACAATCAAACCTAAATGATTTAACGGCATTTCTAAAAATTTGTGAATACGGCTGCCTTTTATTTCTGGGGTAGCTTTACTATCGTAGAGGCCTATTATTACTCGCGGTACCAGTTTGTATTCTGCAAAGACTTTTACTGGGGTTAGCAATAAAATTATTATCGTAATAGCTTTCTTAATATCCATATTAACTTTTTCCCTGTAAACAAAATTATAGTCAATTTTTGGTATTATTTCTTCTTGTAACACATTTGTCATTGCGAGGAGACTTTAGTCGACGAAGCAATCCAGGATAACTAATTGATTGCTGGATTGCCACGCCTGCTTTGCAGACTCGCAATGACATTTTCAATACCCTATTTGTATTTATGCAACAACGCCTCAATGACGGGGTTAAGCTAGACTTTTGCAACAACGCCACAATTATCAGAAAACTCCTTGACATGCCAAATTTTCATGGTATATTTATAAAAATATAGTAATTAAGCAAACTTATTTTTATATTATTAACCATTTTACCGAGAGATCTCAAGTAATGAGAAATTTAAATTCTTATCCTTCATTAACAACTAATATCAATATATATAATTTTAAAACACTAGACGAAGATACACAAGAAGCTGTATTTAAGGGCTTAGAGCTTCTTTCAAAAAGAAATAAGCGTGATATATTAAATTGGTTTCTTTCATTTTTTTCACAAAGAACACTAGCAGACCAAAAAAACTTTGATTTATTAGTTAGGTCAGGAAGGCATGCTTATGTTGTAGCTGAAGGTATTTGTTTACTAGATAGCGTTAGTTTAAAAGGAGCGTTTGGTTTTATCAAGTCACTATTTGTAGGTTCATCCTTAAATGATTTTTCATTTATAATAAATAAATTAGTATCTTCTAAAAATGAAGCAAAATCATTCGCTGAGCTAATATGTACTGCTGAAAAAAATATACCTTTTCATTATTTAGAAACTATAGCTGACTTAAAAAATGTAGATAAATACTACAACGAATTAAAATATGCTTTTGAATACTATGGAAAATATAAGAAAAATCTAAAGAAACCACTTTTTATAAATTCTTATGTTGATCTATTTATTGATGGACTTCCAAAAATGTTTGATACTCTAGCCCGTAAGGGTCAACTTAACAATTACTATATTGAATGGGTTATCCGAGTATTTACACCAAAAAAAACTTGGGGTACTCCTCTGTGTGATTCTTCGCAGTTTCATCACCTTATTAATTTGTTTAAGTTGAAAAATATTTTGGCTTCAAGTTCTACGCATTTAGATGATTTATATGAAGCTATGTCTTGGTCAGGGGGGCGAGCTATAAGTGATGTACATGATTTTTTAACTCGAGGACTTGGTATGTTACATCAAAGAGAGTTAGTTAATGAAGGGTTACTGGAGGTTTTATCAAGCACTGTTAAACAAATCGATCCTTCGTTTGCACGAGCATTTCTTGTGCATGTATCAAAACTTTGCGCAAGTGACGCATCTAATTATGAAAATATACAGCAGTTCTGTGAGTACGCTATAAGTAAATCCAAAAGAATACTACTAAAAAAAGGTCATAAGGATAAAGACATTATATATAACTATAAATTGAAAGGTAAAGTATCTGAGATTACTCAACTAACACAAAGTTCAGTACCTGTTTCGGATGAGCAGCAACAATCCTTACATGATGATACGCCATTGCGATTTGTTGCAGCAGCAATAACCCAGCCTGCTGGCTCTGCAACTCAGCCTGCTGGCTCTGCAACCCAGATATCAAGAAGTTAGACTAGATTGCCGTGTCCTGCCGCGCTTGGCTCGCAGTCCTCGCAATTGTAAGGGTCATCTAATTCGTTGATAAAATTAATATCAAACGATAGGATGAATAATGAAAATAAATACAAATAACAATACTCTTAAAGGTATTTATTTAATACTCTTAAAGAGTATTTATTTGTAGCTGAAGTTATCTTCACTCTAATTATTTGATTGTCTAAATTATTTATTGAAAACTTTAATAAATAATCTTCAGCTTTAATATTAAATTTTTGATTATTATAAAAAACCTCATACTCTCCATCTTTATTACTTACATGCCAGGTAATTTTGCCCGTGCCATATCCTTTGGTATAAAACTTCCAGTTATGATTATTTTTAATATCTAAATCCCAAATATTCCAAGAGCTTGCTTGAACATAATTAGCTGAATTATCATTTTTTTTAGTCAAGCTAAAATTAGGTTTAGTAATCTCAGGATCTAAAAATATATAAAGACTATGTTGATAGTGATCAAATCCTAAAACTCCGTTTGAATTTCTAAAATCAATGAAATAATCATCGGCATTATCAAACCTAATAGTATTTAACTCACCGCGATTTTCTATGCTCCAGCTAAGAGGATTATCTTGATAAATTTTTGCTGAAAAAAATCCCAGCACTATTTTGATATACGAGCTAGTTTTAATAGGTATTATATTTTGTGATTTAATATATTTTACATTGCTAAGTAGGGCATCTAGACTTTCATCAAACTCCCCAGAATACATATGATAATACAGATTTATAGGGCGTAATCTAAAAGGGTGCTCGGTATTTTCTAAAGTTTCTTGTAATTTTGAAAATCCGTAACGAGCACTTTCCCATTTATTAGTATAAATATACTCATTGGCATTTGATGTATAAATTTGGCGATAATTACCAACCATAATGCTAAGTGGCGAGATCCAAGCATAAGATGGGAAGTCTTTATCTAATCTTGAATCACCGCCATTAATGTTTAATAAATTATTTTTGTACGCAACTTCTAATGCTTTTTCATATGGAGTGGTATTGCCTGACCACTGTACGACAGATACTTTATTGTTTTCTGGTGCGTATTCATCAATCTTCTTTTTCGAACCAAGAATTTCATGCTCTGTTGAGTATTTATTGTCAGCATATGAGCGGGGGGTATCGTATGTTGCTAATATATCTTCAGGTTTTTCAGCTAAAATTTCATCTTCTAAGCCATTATAAACATACAAATCACCGTCGCTTTTAACAAGCTCTGGTTCAACCTTTTTTTTCTTGCGATTATGCCAATATTTTATAAACTTATCCTTTATTGAACCAAAAACATCCTTTTTCATATTAACGGTATAATTATCTAAAAAAGGCTTTTCTTTATTTTCATTATAATCTTCAAAAAATCCCCAATATAATGGGTGGGAGTAAGTATGAGTGCCAGCTTCAATATGCGGCAGAGCAAGTATTTTTTTTGTAATCTCTATTGATTTTTTATTTCCATGCCAGTCTTCATCAATTTCTCCAGCAACAGGACCGACAGTTACTGGAAGATCAGGATTGGGTTTTAATACTTTGTTGTAAATTACTTCGGATGATAGTGTATACAAATCTTTTGATTTGCCAACATGACTAATATTATTCCAGCCGTCACCATCGATATGACTATAAAAAATTCTATTGCCAAGTATAGTTGTGGTATCTGGCGTGGGATATAAAGTTAATCCAAAAGCAAGGCGCAGAAATTCAAAAGGATTGATGTACCATGAATATGAGCTTTTATTATCAACAAATAAAGAATTTATAGAAAATCCTGGAGCAATAAATCCACCTTTTGGTGATATTACAGCTTCTGATGTTATATTTTGATCACTTGTTTTTACATCTACAATGCTATAACTAGTTTTATTTATAATTTTTATATCTGGATAATTAGTAGGCAGATCAGATAATTTTTTTTCAAAATTATATAAATCATTTTTATTTACAATTATTTCACCAAGCCTATTAAAATAATTTATTCCTGTGCTGTATGCTCCAAATAACTCAAAAAATTCTTCGATTAATTCATACAAATCATGATTATCTGAATAATAACCAAATCCTGGATTATCAAAAAAAACAAATTTTTTACCATTTTTAATTACATTAATTGCCCATTTTGCATATTCTTCCTGATTTTTAAGCTCATCTTCCGTCTTATTACGAAACCAACTAATAACCCCAAGAACATCTGGACGATTTATGACATCTGGCAATTTTTTTTGAATGTCATGATATTCGACTATCAAACCTAAATGGTTAAGAGGTGTTTCTAAAAAATTATGAATACGGCTTCTTTTAATGACTTGTGTAGCGTTACCATCATAAAGAGCAATAATGGTCCGTGGTACCATTTTATTTTCGGCAAAAATTTGTGTGGTGCCAAATAAGAGTAGTAAGAAAATTATTATTTTTTTAATTATCATATGGCATTTTGATGATTTTATCTAAGCTAATAATAGATATATACGGGGAAAAACCATTATCAACTTCAGTTTTATATATTTTTTCTATAGTTTTTTTATCAGCAGGATCCCAATAATCAAGAGAGTATATTTGTAATTTGGGATTATTTTTAGCTAAATTTTGTAAAAAAATAACTTCTTTTTTATACAATTTTTCATCAGTAAAAGAATATTTTTTAGTTTCAAAATTATAATCAGTAAACAGCGACTCAGCTAATACAATATCAATATAATCAGCAATAATAGGTAAAATTTCATAACCACGATTTACCATTATTTTTATCTTAGGATATTTTTTTCGAATATTTAGAACTAGATCAATAGCTGCAGCTTTCAAACCTTTATATGTATCAGGATGATCATTTTCTAAGTAAATTAAATTATCTAGGGTATCAAGAAAAATTCCATTAAAGCCTTTTGCTAATAAATCTGGAATAAGCTCATCAATAATGATTTTTTCCCAAATTTTGTTACGGGCATCAATATAATAGCTGCCAGGCCAATTTTTATTTTCTTCGATAATAATATTACTAGCTTTTACTTTTTCATAATGCTGGCGATATTCTTCAACTTCCCCGGCATTAATATAGCCAATTAAAGTTTTGTTTTTTAGTTGTGGTAAAAATTTGGGATAATGATCGCTATCAAAAACTAATACTTTATAGGGAGTGAAATCTTCTAATTTTCCCTTATCTGTGTAATACACTAGCCATTTAACCGGCTCAAATTTAAAAAGTTTGCAACTAGTATATAAAGGGCATAAAAAGAAAATAAATAAAAATTTTGACAATATATTTTGTATAGTTTTCATAAAAACATCCGTGTTTTTAAAATTATAGTATAGATTAGTTAAATTCTGGACCTTTAATGGTATCTAGCGTTGTTGCTGGTGACTCTGGTTTTTTATTTGGCACTGGCAATGAGCTTTTGACTACAGCTGGAAGAAATTTAGCTAATACACTTCGATAAAAATTATCTACTATTCGATGTATGATGTAGTCTTCATGATGTTCATAATGGCTAAGATTGGGGCTGCTATTTACTTTTAAAACAAGTAATCTTTTATTTTTATCAAATATTAGATCAACTCTGGAGAGGTTAAGCCCAACAGCTCGAGCCGCATTTATGGCCTCTATTTTAATTTGTTTTGTTACATCTTCTAATTCGATTATTAAATTGGCAATACCAGGAGTTGAACCCTTAACGCAAATAGCGCTTGGATTATCTGCGTATGTTACATGACAACCGATAACCTCATGATTTAAAACTAAAACACGTATATTATAGATAAATTCGTTAGCGGTATTTTTGCATGGGATGTATTTTTGTAAAATAAAATCTTCATTAGGTGTAAAATTATCTTCAATTATTTTTGATAATTCAATTTCATTATTAGCTATCCAAACATCATTACCTCGACAGCTCTTATCTCTTTTTATTATGTATGGAAAAGGGAGGCATGTGAGTACTTTTGCCTTATGATCTGGATCTTCAAATAATTCCCTAGTTAGAGGAATTGTATCTGGAGTCGGCACCCCATATTCTAAAAATTTATCATATGTTCTTATATTGCTCAATGTTGCAATAATTTCTGGTGCAGGATTGAGCATTGGGACTCCAGAATTGTGAAATTTTAGTAAAAGTTTTTCAACAAAATCATAGTCAAATCCCCAAAAACGTTGCAGCATGCCATCATAAGATGAGCATAAAACTTCTTCTCCATCGATAATTATCTTATTACATTCAGTAGAGATTCTTACATCTCGTATTGAGCAGTCAACTAATCTTACTGTGCAGCCACGCTTTAATAATTCTTTAATAATTGCTTGATTTTGTTTATGATCAGTTACTTGTGTGAAGAATATTATTTTCATATTAAGAGATTAGTTGAAATTTTTTGTATTTGCTCTAATATTTTATTATATTCACCTAAATTAGAAAAATCATGAAAAACAAAAATTTGATTATTACTATTTTGGCAATAGTAGCAATTGCTGCTGTTAGTTATATTATTTATCAAAAAAATTCTGGGGAAACGATAAGATTTCAGACTCCAGCAGGAACTATTAATGCAACAGTATCGTCGTAAAAATAATTTAATTAAAGTGCTTCAAGGAGTTTTTGCAGCCATATTTGGAGTTCAAAGTAGTAAAAATGCTAAAAAAGATTTTGAAGAAGGGATTTTTTGGCATTATGCTGTCGCTGGCTTAGTGGTTTTTATTTCTTGTATCTTGACGATATATTTTATTGTCAGCTCTGTGCTGATTAAATATGGACATTAAAAAATAAAAAAATCATAGAAATGATGGACAGCTTCATCAAAAATAATCATAATTTGTGGTTTGATTATATTGGAAGCATTACATGATTATTATTTGGTTACATGGTCTTGGGGCGAGCAGTGAAGATTTAAAGCCTATTGAACCTTATCTTAAATCGCATAAAGAAATAAAGCATATATATTTACAGGCTCCGAATAGACCAGTTACGGTCAATAATGGCTATCATATGGCCGCTTGGTATGATATTTATTCTTTTGATCGTAATACAACAAAGCAAGATGTTGAGGGTGTTAAAGAATCTTACCTATTTTTAAAAGATATTATAAAAAAAGAAATAGAAGCTGGTGCTGATTATAAAGATATTATTTTGGCTGGATTCTCACAAGGCGGTGCTGTAGCGTTATATACAGCATTAAATCATCTGCCGACGTTAGGGGGTGTTATAGTTTTATCGTCTTATTTACCTATTAACGATACCATTACTAAAATAGAAGTAGATTTAAATATGCCTATTTTTTTCGCTTATGGGATTAATGATGATGTTGTTATACCTGAATTTTCTGAGCGATCGGTAGAATTTTTGCAAGAATACAATTTTTCCAATATTACATTAAAGACATATCCTATGCGTCATGAGATATGTGCAAATGAGTTGACGGATCTTAATCAGTGGTTGTCTAATATTAGGTAATTTTTTATAAAAATGGTGGCGCTGGTATTTTAGTGCCTTTTATGGCTGTTGCAGGTGGTGTTGTAGCAGGAGGTCTAGCAGGAGCTGCAGGTTTTTGTTTAGGCGGTAAATATGGTTATGACAGCTTTAATCCTGAATTAGATCAACCAATAGGTCGTCCAGATCTTGGTTAAAACAGCGCCTTGCTAATTGAGAATTAGTTATTTTGCTGGTATAATAACCCACTATTTGTAAGTGGGTTTTTTTATGCAGCAATCATTATCCGTGCAATCTTTAAGTGCTAAATCTATAACATTTTTATTTGATGGCATCAAAGCAGGACGAATTCCTACTAGCATATGTGATAAAAATGGATTTAACTTATTACATTTAACAGCTTTACAGGCATGCGCTTTAGACGATGCTGATTTATTACGTGAGTTTCCATTATTAAATCAAAAAGATAGATATGATTTTTTATTGCAACGCGATGTAAATGTAAATCAAATTTTTATAGATTCAGAAGGTTATCACAATACACCTTTACATTTAATCATTGCCAATGGGCTAGGAGATACTGCAAAATTTTATATATCTTCAGTATATCGTAATCGCAAATTATTAGATTTAAATATGCGAGATAATGAAGGTAAAACACCGTTATTATTTGCAGTAAAAGCTGCTATGTTTGATTTGGCCTTGTTTGTTATACGAGAAGGTCGAGAGGTAAATATTAATTTGGCTGATAATAATGGAATGACGCCATTACACTATGCGTATGCATATGGTAATCAAGAGCTTGTTAATGCCTTAGAGAAAGCTGGTGCAGATAAAAATGCTCGCAATAGCGCTGGAGAAACTCCGCGTCATTTTATTTACGCAACTCCAGATTTAATTAGATCTTTTTTAAGGAGTGTAAGTGTTGATCCTGATCGAGATGAATTTGCTTTGATGAATTATCTATACGGTCCTTGCTCAGAGAAATTTAGTATTATGAATAAAAATAATACACGTGAAATTTTGCATTTTAAATCGACCAAAAAAATGCAAGAATTTTTTTCATTAGTATCTCAAGATCGTGATGTGAAAATTTTGGAAATGTTTATTGGATTGCATAATTGGAGCCGTGCTACGGCTTCAGCCGAACAAAGCCGCACTTTGCGCTTTATTAATAATTCATTAGCACTTTTTTCAGGTAGAAGTTTATTAGAATCTATTATGGAAGACAAACGAATCATGCAATCAGCAATGCCTGGCAGAGTGTTGCCAGCAGCTGCAGCGGCGGCTGTTGATAGTGAATTACCTCAAGAAATAACAGACCAATTAGCAGAGCGCAGAGCACGTTTGAAAACTAAAGAGGAGAAATTTAGAAGAGGCGGTTGTGGATGCTCGGTAATGTAGTAATATAAGAAACAAAATATAATAAGAGATGTATAATTTATGAAAAAAATGACTTCAAAAGCTGTAACGTTAATGGCAACTATAGCTATTTTTATAAGTGCTAACAGCGCATTTGCTAATAATAACATTGTTAATAATCGTCAACCGGTGGTTTGTAATCTTAGTGAAAAAGGATGTTTATCTAGAAATAATTTGCTTGGCGCAAGTCGTTTAGTGTCGATTACCCCTAAAAATGGTTGCGAAGCTGAAATAGATATGTACTGTGAAAATGGTGCAGCAGATGAAATTAGACCTGTTATTTCAGATGAAGGTAAAGAAATTATAGATAAAGATGAAATAAATGATATTCTCGCTGAGCTAGATTTTATGTGTAATTATAAAAAGCTTGGAAACTATAAAGAAGATAAATTTTTAAACCCCCATCCTAAGAACTGTTTAAAAAGATCAATCTTGACTTTTACTTACGATTAACTTAAGGAGCCAGCCTGGCTCTTCGACAATCTTCCAATCAATACAGCGACTCTCTTAGTTTGCATTGAGAGTGATGGAATATCTAACGTTTCTTGATCTGAGTGAGCTCCAGTTCCGACCGGACCTAATCCCGCTAAGGTTTTGGTGTCAGGTTTTGGTGTCAGGCACTTTTATTATGGTATAAAAAATATACCGTTAAAAAAGAGCCTGACCCCATTTTCGCATTTAAATTGATGGTCTGCCACCCACTAATGGACTGACGTCAACTATTTCAATAGCATTTGGTCCTAAAACAGGTTTGCAATAAAACTGACGTTTTTCTGTTGTAAATAAAATAAATTCAAAATAATTTCTTTGAAACATTTTTGATCTTGTGCTTGCTAATATACTTAAATTAAATTCTGAAAGTACTTTGTTAAGTCGCATTAAAATAGGTGGTTCAAAATCTGAACCTGGAATAGGCTTTTTAGCAAAAATTGCAGAGAATAGATGATTTATGTTATTTATTGCATTAGAATATGTAAGAGGATCAGTTTTGTCATAATATTTCTCAAAATCGCTATAAGATATATCTAGTTTAGTTAAATTTATTCTTGCGCTAACTAATCTTTCCCCATCATTTAAAGAGCAAGGATTATCAAATTCAATAATTAAAAATTCATCATCACCATGCTCAGCAGGTACAGTAGTTTTATAATGAGTCCTTGGGCTGGTGGCTTGTTGTGAAAGATGAAATTTTTTAATAAATTCTATTAAATCAATATTTTCTTGAAGTGTATCATGTGCTGATGATAAAAAAGCAAAAGATTGATCCCCTGTTTTTGTAACATCAGGATGGTATTTTATACTTAATCTTCTAAATATACCTTGTAGCAATAATTTTACATCACTGTTACTTTTTTCGCCGAAATTTAAATTGCCACTATCATCACTACAGTTTGCGACTATATTTTTAATTAATAATTTAGCAGCATGATATTTATCGTTTAGTATCGCATCTTCTGTTGAATTTATAGTGATATTTATAGGCATTCGGACCTCTGTTATTATTTTTTGATTGGGCTTAATTTTATCATACTAACTATAAAAGTAAGCTAATATAGTTATAATTTACGTTAATTTAGGAGTGCCAGCAGCAGCTGGTAATGATAAATTAATATTCCTAAAATGTTGGCTACTTGGGCGAAAAAAAGGATTAGCTGATGTGGCTGTTACAAGTCTTACATCTGAGCGATATAAGCATTTGGTTAGGCCAGTTATAGCTTCTTTAAAATCAATGTTTAAAGTATCAAGTTTTTCATTAATATCTGTTATTTCGCTTAAATCTGGCTTTCTTCTTTTTATTAGCTTGTTATATTCTCGCAAGCAATCATCAAATTCTTCTTTTGCTAAAATCAAATAACTAGGCCGTAAATTTCTACATGTCTCTAGTTGTGGTATTGTTTTTTTAACTTCATCTATAATTACTTTGGTTTTTTCTAAAAGACTTTTTGCTTCTTCATCTTCACATTCACCATAAATTGAAGCTCCAAAAAGTTCATTAAATACACATTTGGTAACATCGACACCAAATTTTACAGCTTGAACTGTAAATTTTCCAACTAAATACCAAGCAACGGCGCTAGTTACTACATGACTTGAAGAAAAAGCTTCTGCCGAAAACTTCTTCTCTGTATTGCTAAAGTCCTTAAATTCTGAACCCAACTCTATAGCAATTGATTTTTCAAAGCACGGTGTAAATGCAGCATTGGCTTTTTTTTCACATTGCTCTATTTGTTTTGGATATTTGATTGCCAAATGAGGTGGTATAAAAGAATCATAATGGTTTGAATGTTCTTCTGTTTTTATATTTGTAGAATAATAAAATAATCTTTGTCTTAATACTTGTATGGCATAATTTAAAGGTGGAATATTACTACTAGAATTATAAATTGCTCCCAACTGATTAATTATTTCAACTTGTTGCTGTATATTACTTAATTCACTTAAGGTTTCATTAAATTTAGAAATTAAATCTTTTGGAGAGTTTATTGTCCCAAGTTTAATCGTTTCTTCTAGCTGTTTTATAGAGCTTATAAATTTTCCAGAATGAAAAAATAACTGAGCATAACTTGAATTTCCCTGGGTTAACGGATGATATCCAAAATTTAATACACCATATAAAAGTTCCGATATATTATTAATATATGTAAATAAATTCTGATATTCTTCCATATGAAAAATATGGCGTAATTCAGAGCTTATTTCAGCATTAGTTTCTTTTTCGTAATCAGTATTTAAATTTTTAATAAGATCTTGGCTTTCTTTAGATGCAACATGTGTAGTTACCGCATCGCTTGGCATACCGCTATCAATTAAGCCTTTATGATCATGGAGGATAGGTAAATGTATATAATCTCGACCCTTTTCCCCATCAAAAGATTTAAGCTCTATGGTGCCAAGAGCGTCATCAGCGTATTTTCCACCAATAAAAAGTCTTGCGATAAATTCATTATCATCGTAAAACTCTCTATCATAATTAATTTCTGTTTTATAAATA
The DNA here is from genome assembly GCA_964353115.1 of uncultured Gammaproteobacteria bacterium. Lineage (GTDB taxonomy): Bacteria > Pseudomonadota > Gammaproteobacteria > JAGOUU01 > JAGOUU01 > CAYGUI01. The sequence goes on along the minus strand of CAYGUI010000021.1, from coordinate 605 downwards.
GGCTGTGGTTTAGAATTTTCTAATAAATTTGAGATTATATTTACGTAAATAATTATCTTAGATTTACCATCTATATCTACAGTTTCATAAGTTAATTTGACTTTTACTAATCCATTTAAAATTGCTTGTTGATAATTTTTATCTAACAGATCTAATGGAAACTCAAACGATGGTAATATCGAATAATTATCTTTAATAGGAAAAACTAATGGAGCAGGTAAATTCTTTCCGGTAAATGAATTTGCGCGCCATTTTATAATTTGATTGATTTTTAAAGATTTTATTTCATTATGTTGCGAGAACCAATAGCCTTCTTTTTCTCCTTGGTGATGTTTAAATATTTTACCTTTTATTGTTTCATCTAAATAACGAGTTCCTTTTTTTTGTTTAGAGGCTTTAACGTGATACTCAAATTCAATACCAGTTGAGCCAAACCACCTAGATTGATCTTTTTTATCATCGAAAATCTTCAGCGTATTTCCTTCATCACCATCAACTGTATCAATCTTATTAATTTTATAAATCTTACCTACAATTTCATCATGATTTGCATAACCATAATCTGCTGAAATATGCGTTTCTTGAGCTAAATAATTATCTAAATC
>CAYGUI010000020.1:0-23984 GCA_964353115.1 uncultured Gammaproteobacteria bacterium | reverse complement strand
TTGCGAATAATACAAATAATTTTATATTTATTTATTATGCAATCATTATTTGAATTACTATTTAATTGATATGCAGCTATATGAAGCGGAGTATTACCAAATTTATCTTTTACATTAACATCTGCGCCTAGCAGAATTAGCTCCTTAACCATAAAAAAATCCCAGTTCCGTGCTGCTAAATGAAGCATACTCATACCTTTGAAATACCAAACTGGATCGTTAATCTTTAATTTATTTTGTTCTATTAAATATTTAACTATTTCAATTCTTTCATCTCCACTATAAGCAAAAGAAGCTATCTTGTCGGAAATAAACAAATGCGGATGCCTAAAAATATAAAAAACACTATTAACCTTTTCATTCTGTTCTAGATTTGCACCATTTGATATAAGCTCTTTAACAGATTCTACTCTTGCTGCAGAAAAAGCACACACAATAGCTGTAATATCTATAGAGCAACTACTAGATTTATCATTAAGTAAATAGTGCTTGATTGGTTTATTAACTTCAGCACCATGATCGATTAAACACTTAATAGCTTCAACATTCCCACAACCAGCTGCTAAAGATAAAAGCGATAACCCACTATCTTCGTCACAATAATTTACATCAGCTCCATTGCTGATTAAGCAAATCATTGTGTCAACATCATTAACCTTTATTGCATATTTAAGGCAAAGACTCAAATATTTTACCTCTTTATTTCTTTCAAGCCACAATGCAAGCATCATTTCCTTATCTATTTTTTCATTATTAAAATTAGCAACAAAAGAGCAAAAAGCATCTAAAGGCAATGGATATCTAATAGAAAGTCTAGTGGATGGAGCACTTTTCTCTAAAAAATTAGTAACTATATTAGTAACTATATGTGTTAGAGACATTTCTTTATATTGTTTAGGTGCTAAATCTCCTATAAAAATTATACTCTGCAGCTTCTCACTATTGCCTAAAAAAAAGAAAAACCAATAATGATCAAAAGTATTTGAAAAAAGATAATTACCTGGGTTGATCATAATTTTTAAATTACAAATATTTTTAAGATTAGATAGTTTGCAGAAAAAATCATGACTATCTATAACATCTAATTTCATTTTATTTATATATAAACTATCCAAAGTTTCTATTGTTTTTATTTTATCAATAAGAGTTTTTATATCATCACTACTTGAGACTTCTTCGTCAATTATCGTAATCTCTTTAATATCTTTACTGATACGTTGATTGATATATAAAACTGAGCCTTCAATACTTGAGTTTAAAATGGTATTCATATATTTTATTTTCTCTTATTTGGTTAAATTAATAATTTGATTACAAACCTAATCGACTGGTACTGGTAGTAGCAGCTGCTGCTGCAGGAGGATCAATATCAGGAAGCATATCCAGCGCACTGACATTATCATTATTTTTAATATTTATATCAGCGCCAGCATTAACAAGCAGTTTAATAATTTTTAGAATCTCTTCTTTATATTCAAACGTTGTTGTTAATAAATACACCGCATCATACAACGGTGTATTACCAAAATTATCTTTGAAATTTACGTCCGCCCCTAGTTTAATTAACCCGCTAATCATAACGTCACTCCATTTATTATTTACCGCCATATGAAGCATGGTTTTCTGGCTTCCATAAATAATAGGATCATTAATATTTAATTTTCTCATGTCTATTAAATATTTAATTATTTTAATTCTATTCCCATCATCAGAAGAGTATCGTTTACCAAATGGGTTAACATCAAATAATCTAAACAACAAATAAAAAATACTGTTATACCTTTCATTACATGTTAATTCTGCTCCACAAGATATTAGTTCTGCAACCACATCAAATTGCGCTCGAATAAAGGCCGATCCAATAGGAGTTATATCTAAACTTTTTTTACGCAATAAAAATTCCATAGAAGAGTTTACGTCCGCACCTTTTTCAATAAAATATTTTATAGCGACAACACTGCCAGCCTTTGCGGCAGCATTCAAAGCGTGATTTATATTCGTACCATTAATATCAGTTGATGATAAAATGCTATCGTTATCAATTCTTTCTTCTTGAAATTTTTCAACGATATTTTCAAACATTATCAATGGTATCGGATATTCAATGAAAAGTTTAAATCCAATATTTTCATCAACAAAAAGATTAGCTATATGTTTTGACAACTTTTCAAGAGTTAACCCCATCTTAGGACCTAAACTAGGATGTTCTTCTTTGGGAGCTGAATCTCCTATAAAAATTATTTTTTTAAAATTATTGTTATTAAAGTCAGAAGATAAATAAAATAATAACCAATAATGATCAGTAGTATAAGAAAAAACGTAATTGCCTGAATTTACTTTAATTTGTAACTGATTAATATTTTTAATTTCAGATAACTGTCCAAATAACTCATGAGATTCCCTAAAACTTAAGTTAATTTTACTTATACATAATTTATCTATTTTTTTCACTTTATTGATTGTATCAATAAATAATTTAATATCATTAGAAGTGACTACTTCTTCATTAATTATAGTAATTGCATCAATGTTTTCAGTAGAATTATCAGTAATATGCTTAATAATAGATGAAAGTGTACCTTCAATATGTGTATGCATGTGTTTTTTAGATTAGATATGTTTATAAGATACTTAAAAATTTACACCAAATTCTTGCTTCTTGTATATAATAAAAAGGATATTTTTTTAATAATTAAATCTTTTAAGGGAGAAACATGTCTAAAAAAATTACTCTTTACACTATCAATAATTGCCCATACTGTGTTCAAGCTAAAAATTTATTAGAGCAACAAGGAATTGAATATCAAGAAATTGATTTTTCTCAAGATAAACTCGATGTCGATAAAATGGCTATATTGATTGAAAAATCTGGTATGCGTACCTTTCCACAAATATTTTGCGATGATGAGATCATCGGCGGCTTTACTGAACTTAAAGCGCTACACGATGAAAAAGGCTTAAAAAACTCTTTATTATAATTATAGTTTAAGCTTTAAATCTCTCAATGCCGTTCTTAACCCTTCCTCAATAACAGGATGGTAGAACGGCATTTTTAATAAATCAAAAATCGTAAGATTTTCCTGAATAGACCAAGCTAATAAATGTGCCAAATGCTCAGCCGCTGGACATACCATCTCAGCTCCTAACACCTTACCAGTTCCACACTCTCCATAGACGCGTAATAAACCTTCATTTTTAAGAATAATCTTAGCGCGGCCTTGATCAGCAAAATTCACCTCTCCATACTCATAGTTATCTATTTCAGAGCACTTACTGCCAACTATCGCGATATTAGGTGAGCTAAAAACCACCCCCATAAATACAGAGCGCTTAAATTGCTCAGGCTCTTTGTTTTCACAATATAAAACGGCATTTCGCCCCGCAGCACGTCCCTCAAAAGCAGCCTCATGCAACAAAGGAGCCAAATTATTAGAATCACCTATAACAAATATATTCGATGTCTTTGGGCAAGCTTGTAGAGTTTCTGGGTTTATATCCAAATTCTTATAATCAATCTCAGTATTCTCAAGTCCAAGATTATCTAAATTGGGGGTGCGGCCAATAGCAGAAATTATATATTCAACCTTACTAGCCATACTATTTATTTTTTCTTGGCTTGCATCAACATCAATATCAAACTTATTAGAAAATATTCTTATAGCTTCATCTCTTATATCCCGATCAGATAAACTAGCAAAACCACCCCTAACCCCAAATAAGTGTGTTTCAACACCAAGGTTGTGTAAAGCTTGGCCTAACTCAAGACCAATTACGCCAGCACCTAAAATAAGCACTGATTTGGGTAAATTTGGCAATTCAAAAACATCATCAGAAGTTATGAGCTTATTTTTGAAGGCGTCGAAATTTGGTGGGATTTTGGGACGAGATCCAGTTGCGATGATTATTGCCTTTGCTTTAATTTTTTGCCCATTTGAAAGCTCTAACTCATGATTATTTATAAACTTTGCATGAGCCATAATTTTATTATTATCGGGAATTCTATCAACATCTTCTAAAACCCCATTCACGAATTTATCTCGCTCTCGCTGTACACGCTGCATTACTGCTTTCCCATTGATACTTATATCCTTTTTATCTATATTTATTCCAAACTCATGAGCCTGATTAATATTTTCCATGATCTCACCAGCAGCAATCAATAACTTACTCGGCATGCAGCCAACACGAGCACAAGTTGTACCATATTGATTTCCTTCAATTAATAGTATTTTGTCTGTGTATTTACTAGCTTCTTTATAAGCCGTTAGACCCGCAGTCCCGGCGCCAATAATGGCTATATCTGTATTTATTATATTCATATGGTAAATTTTAGATTATAATTGGCAGATGTTTATATTTAGTATTACTAAACACATATTAATATTTATAGCTATCACCCAATTTATCCTACTTTTTTCTAAATATACTGATTGGGGGCCATCTATTATTAATCGCATCTTGTTTAACCCCGTAGATGCACTTAATAATCTTTTTTGTCGTTATTTCCATCGCATGAAAGAAGTAAAAGCATTGAAAATCAGTGGTCCAGCAGTAATAGCTCCAACCCACAAGTGCGGTATGGATGTTTGCTATACCTTTGCCTTAGTGGATGGTCAACTGCGCTTTATTATGGATAGCGCATTCATGAAGATTCCATTATTTGGTTCACTGTGCAAAAGAGCTAAGGTTATTCCTGTTAACTTTAAAAATCGCCAACAGCGAGCCATGGTTGTGAAAATTGCTGCAGAAGCTTTAGCCTCCGGAGAAATCATAGCAATATACCCCTATGGCGGACTTTACTTTAAGAAAGGAAAAGATCGTGGCTTGCAAATTAGAGATGGCATCGCAAGAATCGTGTTAGAGGCGCAAGAATTGCTTAAAAAGCGTAATATCACCACCAATATTCCTGTCTATCCTGTTCATTATGAGGGGGTGAATACAAAAGCTTTGGGCAAATTAGTCATGTCTTTCTTCTATCGAGGTAATATCAAGGCTCATATCTATGAAGAAGCTCCTATCTTCATCTCATCCCATAAAGAGATAGATAGCTTTATGGAAAAGATAAAACATTTTATCGGTCCAGAGAATGTTGTTTGGAAAGATAAAAAGCATACTGTTAAGAAGGAAGTTAACATTATTGAGTAATTCCTAATAATTTTACAGCGAGCTCAGGGGTATTAGATCGGACCTCTTGAATCTTTGCTTTTGCAACAACAGGACTTTCTTTTTCTTTCAAATAACCCTTTGCAGCTAATAATACTGATGGTACAGGAGGCCCTTCTTCTTTAATTTTTTCAGCTACTTCATTTAAATTAACACCAAGTTTACGCAAAACTAGTCCTAAATATCCCGTTTCTATTAAGGGCTTTAAAAAAGGATGTTGTCGGCATATCCTTTGCAACTCATTTAAATCAGGGCCGTATAAAAATGACAAAACCGTTGAACTAACGTTAAAGTTAAAACTTTTTATTACTAAATAATGGTCTTTAGCTCGTATTTGTTGTTGTTTTATATAGTTTATATTATTGATGAGAGCATCAAAAATATTAAAAAAATCAGAATCGCTAGACAGAAGATCAATATATAAAGCATTAATTTGATATTTAATATTATCTGGAACATTTTTAATTAGTTTATTTAATTCGCTCATAGCTAATATCATTGCATTAGCTATGGTATTAAATTCTGATTTTTCCCAGTATTTATAACAAAAATAATAAAAAAGATCTCTTTGTGTAATATCAAGAGACATATATTCTTTTTTTAATCCCAACGATGAAGCTACATATTTGCCTAATGAATTAAATTTAAAATAAAGTTTAATAGATAAGTGATAGAACAAAATAACTGGACTTATTACGGCTGTAATTGCCAATGAAATAATAGCTTTTGCCAATGTGAGTGACATAAATATAAAGGAAGGAAGTGGGATTAATACACCATATATGAATTTAAAAACAAAAAATATTTTGCTATCAAATAATGGGTACATGAAATAAATAGGTATAAGAAAAATAAAAGACGGAAAAAAAATTATATCTAGTATTCCCAAACACTTAAGAAGAAGACGACCCTCTTCTATCTTTCTTAAATCCCCATTAAGTAGAAGAAAAAAGGATGTTAAGTGTTCAAAAAATTTTTTATTTTTTTGTTTAAGCAGCATTGTGGTGTTTTGTAATTTCTAGCAAAAGATAAGTTACTGTACTAAAAAAATATTTTTTATTCAACTCTTATGATAATGGTATAAACTTTATATCTCTTTAAGATGGGCTATACTTTAGATACTATGAAAATATTAGCCAAAATACTATTTGCAATAATACTACTTTTTGTATTATTTGGGGTTTATTTACAATATTTTGTAAATTTAAACGATTATAAAAAGCAAATTCAAGACCGAATTAACTCTGAATCTGACATAAAAGTCAGTTTTGATGGTGAGTTATCATGGAATGTTTTTCCGTTATTTAGCATTCATCTTGATAAATTATCTGCTGTTATCGATAACAAGAGAGTTAACGCAACAAATGTTGCTATATACCCAAGACTAATTCCGTTACTTGGACGAGAATTTAATATAAGAAAAATGGACGCCAATGTTTTTGGTGGGCAAATTACTGCATCATTTAGAACAAGTCTAATAAATTCAAATAAATGGTACTTACGAGTTTTTACTGATAATTTAAGCGGTAAAGAGCTAGTTAAATTTGTACGACAAGGAACTAATTTTTCAAACTCTGGACCGATAGTGTCATACCTTATGTCCCCTGGCGCCAGCTTAGACGGGATTGTTGGCTTCAAAATGAACATGAACTCTACCGGAAAAGGTAAAGATTATTTGAAACAGTTAAACGGTAATATAAGGTTTAATGCATCAAATATTTCATACAAATTAAAAAGCATACCTGTAAGTATGGCTGGAAACTTATTAAAAGATTTAACTCAGCCAGAAAAAATAACAAGTACTTTGAATTATGCAGGTCTTATTTTGTCACGAAATATTGATAAAATTTCATTTGCAGCAAGTGTAAAAGATGGCATATTATCTGATGATTTAATAATACGTAGCGGAAGCCTTAAGGTAAGAGGTGAAGGTAGTGTAGACTTACCAGCTAATAGAATTATTAATAGTTACAATGCATATTTAGACTCTGGTAACGGTAAAAAGTTACTAATTTCTGAATGCCGCGGATCACTTGACAATGTTCAGTGTAATTCTAATCTTACGCCAAATACTAATAACGTCCCTGTAATAAATAAAGTTGTCCCTAAAAAATTATTAAAAGATTTACCATTTTAGATCTTAGATATAGAAATCATTGCGAGATAAATTTCTCGCAATGACAAAAAAGAAAATTAAGACAACAACCAATATCTATAAGTATGACAAATGTGTGGACCACACTGAATAATAATGGATACTAAATTAATACCAACTAAGGTTATTAATAAACCACTTAATAAATCACCAGCCCTTTTCATTTTTGGATAATTATCTACAGAGCGACTCAACTCCCCTACTACAATCATATCAACAGCAAAGCCAAGTATTATTAATAAACCAAATAGAAAAGCCCAAATTGGCAAATGTATTCCAAGTATTGCAGATCCAATCCAATTATGACCTGGACGTGGGACTATATCTAATAAGCTTTGTCTTACGCTTACAACTATTAGATAAATTGCAAATACAATCGAAACTCCTGTATGGCGTAAATTATAACCCGCTCTAAACTGCAACATCGCGCCATATGCAACTCCAAAAAATGCAAAACGCTCAAGCAAACATAATGGACAAGGTAACTCACCTTTTACATACTGCAAATACATAGCATCTAGTATTATAAAATTAACTACAACTAATATAAAACAAAGAAACAGGTAATTTAAGATACTATGATAGTCATTTTTAAAGTCCTTTAAACCAAAAAATTTTAACATATAGAAACCTCCGGTTATGTTCTAATCCATGGAACTCTAAAACCATATTCTGGACTGTACACATGAAACATAAACCAGCCAGTTGCTAAAATTAAAGATACTACAAAAAACAATAAAGAAATTTTTTCTTTATGAAACCAACCTGACAGCATCGCTAAAAACATGCATGAATAAATTAAAATCATCATAGGCGTTATAAAGTTTTAGTTAATATAATCAAAAAAGGGGGAAGTATTTCCCCCTTTTTCACACATTTAGTTAAGATTATCTGCAACCAGTAACCCAACGGAATGCAGCGTAAACTGCACTTAAACCAACTAAAACATAAACAACACGAGCAATCATGCTCATATGACCAAAGATCATACCAACAAGATTCATGTCAAGAGCGCCGACTAAACCCCAGTTTAATCCACCAACGATTAATAAAACATAAGCAATATAATCAACTACGTTACAATTATTTCCCATCATGGTATTTTCTCCTTTTTAAAATTTTAGATTAAAATTAACTTACATTTTTAAAAATAGCGTATAAATAAAATAATTACAAGTTTGATAATGGTATATTATTGATAATTTCTTCACAAACTTCATGAAGATTTAGGTGATTAGTATCGATAATTATTGCGTCTACAGCAGGCTTTAGTGGTGCAACTTCCCTATTTATATCACGAAGATCACGCACTTTAATTTCTTCTAGCAAAAGATCATAATTAACATTCGTACCGCGTTCTTCTAATTGTTTTTTACGTCTTTTTGCGCGAGTTTCTGCAGTAGCATCAATATAAAATTTATATCTTGCATCAGTAAAAACTACAGTCCCCATGTCACGCCCTTCTGCAACTAACCCTGGAGATTTTTTAAAGTTACGTTGTGTTTCAAATAAAGAATTACGCACTTCGCTGTGCTGTGATATTTTTGAAGCCAAGTTACCACACATTTCACTACGCACAACAACAGAAATGTCATGATTGGATAGCAAAACTTTTGGTAAATTATTCTCCTGATAAATAAAATCAAGATCTAAATGATGAGCTAAATTGCTAAGAGAAACAGTATCTTCTAAAGAAATATTATTTTGCTCCGCCGCAACAACAAGGGCTCGATATAAAACCCCACTTTCAAGCAAATTCCATTGCAGCTTATGTGCAACACATGCTGCAACACTGCCCTTTCCTGAAGCGACAGGACCATCAATAGTTATAACAGGAACTTCTATACTCATAAAATAATGCGCTCGATACTTGCTAGAACCTCTCCTTTAGATAAATTAATCAATTTCACCCCCTTGGTATTACGACCGATAACCGATATCTCTTTGGCTTCAATTCTAACCAAAGTACCATTAGAGCTAATTAACATTAATTCATCTTCATCATCAACAGCCACTGCTCCAACAGCCTTACCATTACGTGAGGTAGTTTGAATAGAGATAGATCCTGAGCCGCCACGATTTTGTAGAGTATACTCATTAACATCTGTACGCTTACCAAAACCATATTCAGTTACAGTTAAGATTTTACTATCTTCTTTTGGAATAATTAATGCGATTACTTTGCTACCTTCAGGCATCTTTATACCACGTGATCCTTTTGCAGTACGTCCAACTGGCCTTACGTCTTTTTCATTAAATCTAATACTCTTACCTGTATCAGAAAATAACATTACATCTTGAGAGCCACTGGTAACATCAACTCCAACCAACGAATCATCTTCATACAAATCAACTGCAATGATACCACTTGATCTTGGACGTGCAAATTCAGAAAGCATAGTTTTCTTAATCAAACCATGGCTTGTTGCCATGATAATATAATGATTATCATTATCTAAGTCAGTCTTATTAGGCACTGTTAATATTGCAGTAATTTTTTCATCAGAGCTTAATGGTAATAAGTTAATTATTGGCTTACCTTTTGATATACGACTTGCTTGTGGAATTTGATAGACTCTAAGCCAATACAATTTACCTTTATTAGAGAAACACAATAAGGTATCGAGTGTATTGGTAGTGATTAGCTTTTCAACAAAGTCTTCATCAGAAACTTTAGTTGCCGCCTTACCTTTACCACCACGACGCTGAGATTGATAATCATCTAACGGCTGATATTTCACATAGCCTTTATGTGACATAGTTACAACCACTTCTTCTGGCGTAATTAAATCTTCAGTTAATAGGTTATGAGATTCACCGGTTATTATGGTACGTCGCACATCACTAAATTCGTTTTTAATTTCTACTAATTCATCTTTAATTACTTCAAGCAATCTTGATTCATTGTTTAATATTTCTAATAACTCAGCAATGCGCTGTAACAATGCTTTATATTCAGCAATAATCTTATCTTGCTCAAGACCAGTTAAACGATGTAATTTCAAATCTAAAATAGCCTGTGCTTGCTCTACTGATAATAAGTAATTACCGTCTTTTGGCGCATTTTCTTTTAATAATTCAGCAATTAATTTTGAACTCCATGGGCTTCCCATTAATTTATCGCGTGCTTCTGTTGCATTTTGCGAGCTTTTAATTAGAGCAACTATCTTATCGATATTTGATAATGCAACAGCTAGTCCTTCTAAAATATGACTACGAGCACGAGATTTTTTAAGATCAAATACAGTACGACGCGTTATAACTTCACGACGATGATTTATGAAATGTTCAATAATACCTTTTAGAGTAAATACCTGTGGGCGACCATTAGCAAGCGCCACCATATTTATCCCAAAGAATGATTGTAATTGGGTTTGTGCGTAAAGATTATTAATAATAACGTCTGGAGTTTCGTTTCTTCGTAACTCAATAACAACGCGCATTCCATCTTTATCAGACTCATCACGTAAATTACTTATTCCATCTATTTTCTTTTCTTTAACTAGTTCGGCAATACGCTCTATTAAACGAGCCTTATTAACCTGGAATGGTAACTCAGTAATGATAATAGCGTTTTGCCCTGTTTTATCATTGGTTTCAATTTCAGTTTTAGCACGAATAACTACTCGTCCGCGGCCAGTTTTATAGGCCTGTATAATACCAGATCGACCACTTATGCTTCCCGCTGTTGGAAAATCTGGCCCTGGAATATATTGCATTAACTCTTCACAAGTTATTTGTGGATTGTCTACGGTCGCGATACATCCGTCAACTATTTCCCCAAGATTATGAGTTGGTATATTCGTTGCCATACCAACCGCGATTCCTGAAGAGCCGTTAATTAATAAATTAGGTACCCGTGTTGGTAAAACTGTTGGTGCAAATTCTGTTTCATCGTAGTTAGGAGCAAAATCAACAGTTTCTTTATCTAAATCTGCTAGCAAACTATGAGCAAGCTTTGACATTCTAGCTTCGGTATAACGCATTGCTGCTGGCGGATCACCATCAACTGATCCAAAGTTACCTTGACCATCGATCAAAACATTGCGCATTGAAAATGGCTGCGCCATACGTACCATAGTGTCATATATAGCTGTGTCGCCGTGTGGATGGTATTTACCAATTACGTCACCGACAATACGTGCAGATTTTTTATAAGGTTTATTAAAGTCATTTCCCAATTCATGCATTGCAAAAAGTATGCGACGATGCACTGGTTTTAAGCCATCGCGAACGTCTGGTAATGCCCGTCCTACGATTACACTCATGGCATAATCAAGATACGAGGTTTTTAATTCTTCTTCTATGCTAACTTCCGTGATATTCTTAACTAGTTCAACCATATATTTAGATGTAAGTTATTGATTTATAAAGAATGATGATACGTATATTTTAGCAGATTTCTGCTATATTTCCTAATTCTTTACCTCCTTATTCATGTTTAGTTAATAATTATCAATTAATATAAAACTCGTTTTAATAATTAATAAAAAGTGGAGATTGATATGCCAAAAGCTAACGTTATAACTACTGGCTGCGGACCTTTATATGATGCATGGCGTAAGCAAGAAAAAGAACAAGAAAAAGCTAGAAAAAAAGCGGAGCGCGCATCATCTGGTGAATCTGCAACATCGCCAACAGCTGCAATTGTATCAGCTGCTAAATCAGCTGCGCATGCTGTTTCTGGATTATTTAAAAAACCAAAACCTGCAGACTCACATGAGCCTGCTGCACTAGAAGAAATGCAATCATTTCTAGAAAATGGTAGTAGTAGAAGTACTGGATATCATGCAATTAAATAATCTATCAACTCCTAGCGCGACTCCTGAGCACTCGGGTAAACCAAATTCGCGCATATCGTTGATTAACTGTTGATCATATTGGACTTCCGGCAAGCCAAGGGACTGGCGCTTCTCATTATCTTTTTTGAATCTTTTTTCTTGCTCTTGCCAATCTACAAGCTCATTGTAACCATTAGCTAATTCTATTTTTCCTAAAAATACTTCAAAACGCAAAGCTGTTCTATGATCTTCTGGATTAATTTTTGCCAATGCAGCTTGCTCTTTTGGGAAATTATAAATAACCGTAAGTGTATCATCAGCAAATTCAGGCTCAATCGTATGAGATATTAGTAATTGCAATAAATCTGTTTGTGATAAATTTAAATTTTCAAAATCTAAATTTATATGTTTTTGAACAATATTTTTTAATTCAGCAAATTTTATTTCAAGCGGATCAAGATTTAAATATTTTTGAAAAATTTCTTGGTAAGAGTATTTTTCAATACGGTTATTATCCTTTTTATAAAAAGAGGCATTAGTTAACACTAAGTCACAAACTTCATTAATAAGATCATCAAGAGAAAAACCTAATCGATACCACTCCAGCATGGTAAATTCATGACTATGCCACGGACCTTCCTGCTCTTCATGACGAAAGGCTTTACAAATTTGATAAATATCACCTGTACCATGACACAGTAATCTTTTCATCGCAAACTCAGGAGACGTTTGCAGATATTTATTATTTACTTCAAAACTTTTAATATACGGATCAGTGGTGCCGCCAGAATATAATAGCGGCGTTTGAACTTCGAGAACATTTTTATCCGCAAAAAACTTGCGGATATTTGCAAGCAGCAAAGCTTGTTGCCGTAAGGCGACAGATCCCCCTTTATTTAGCTCGTGATACATACTGTTTAGTACGAGTATCTACTTTAATTATTTCGCCTTCTTTTATAAACAGTGGCACTTGAACTATAACTCCTGTTTCTAACGTTGCAGGCTTGCTGCCACCAGTTGCTGTATCTCCCTTTAAACCAGGATCAGTTTGCGTGATTTTAAGCTCCACAACATTTGGTGCCACCACACTTAATGGCACACTATTCCACAACATAACAATAAACTGACTTTGCTCTTTAACCCAGTCTTTAGCATCAATCATCGCATTAGCATCTGCTGAGATTTGCTCGTAAGTTTTAGGATCCATAAAGTACCAAAATTCGCCATCAGCATATAAATACTCCATGTCTTTTTCAACAATATCAGCCGCCGCAACGTTTTCACCAGATTTAAAAGTTTTATCAATGACGCGACCATTCTTTAAATTACGCATTTTAACGCGATTAAACGCCTGGCCTTTTCCTGGTTTTACAAATTCATTTTCAATAATATTGTACGGATCATTGTCGATCATTATTTTTAATCCTGCGCGAAATTCATTAGTACTGTACATAACACCCCTTATTTATTAAAATTTGAAATATTTTACTATAAGTACCATAAGAATAATACAATGACTACTTGGCAAGAGAGCCTAAAAAACTGTACTAAAACTATTGATGGTTTATTAGCAACTGTTGGGCTTAATAAAGCTGAACTGCCATATAAATTATCTGAAAATAATAAATTTATTTTAAAAGCTACTGATAGTTTTATTAATAAAATCAATCACAATGATCCTTATGATCCTATTTTATTGCAAATTTTACCATTGCAAGACGAAGAAAATATCGCGCCAGAGCTGTCATATGATCCGCTAAACGAACAACAATTTAACAAAATTCCAGGGCTAATTCACAAATACAAAACCAGAGTTTTATTAACTATAACTGGCGCTTGTGGTATTCATTGTCGCTATTGTTTTCGCCGCAACTTTGATTATCAAAGCAATACTATTAGTAATCAACGACTTGATATGATTGTCGAATATATAAAAAATAATCCAGATATTAACGAAGTAATTCTAAGTGGTGGTGATCCGTTATCTGCGCCTAATAAGGTTATTAAAAATGTTCTTGGTAAAATAAGAGAACTTAATCAAATTAAGTTTATTCGTTTTCATACTCGCATGCCGGTTATTTTGCCAGAAAGAATTGATGATGAGCTTATTGATTTATTGCTGGGTTCCCGCGCAGGCGGGAGTGCGCAGCCAGGCGAAGCCAATCCAGCAATTATCTTCGTCTTCCACATCAATCACCCCAAAGAGATAGACGATCACTTCCATAATCTCATACGCCCTCTTTATGATAATGGTATAACTTTATTAAATCAGAGCGTTTTATTAAATAATATTAATAACAAACCTGAAATTTTAGCCGACTTAAGCTATAAACTATTCAAATTCAATATCTTGCCATACTATTTGCACTTTCCAGATAAAGTCCAAGGAACAAAACACTTTTTTGTTGATTCAGAAAAAGCTCTTGATATTTACCAGCAAGTACAAGGAATGTTACCAGGATATTTAGTTCCAAAGTTTGTGCATGAAGTCCCGGGACTTAATTCTAAGCAAATTTTTGTTAATTAATAGTTTATTGTTTTCTTATATTTTGTTACCATACTTGCTTAATAATTTTATACTTAGATAATCAATATGTACCAAAATATAATAAGAAAAATAAGTGACGATATTGATTCTATTAAAAAAGATTCCTGCCATCTTTCAGATGATTTATTTAATCAATTACTTGATGAGTACCTTGATTTCTCTATATCTTTTTGCGATCAAGTTATAGAGCAACTGAATAATACTAATCCTAAAGATTATGTAATTAAAGTAGCAGTTTATGTTAATAAAAAAATTACAAAACTGGAATTTGATAGATATAGCTTAAAAGAAGTAATAAAAGAATATGACTTTGAGCGTTACTGCCTTGAAAATTTTAGCACCCTAAAAGACCTTAATGACGCAGAAATTATAGAGCAATACAGAATGTCACTTGAAACCCCTCCCCCTTCTTTTATTTCAAGCGCAGAAAGGGTTTTAAGTTATGACGAATCTTTTACAAACAGTGTTACCTCTACTCGACCTCGATCGATATCACCACTAATTATTGGTTAGTGACTAAAAGCTCAACATTAGTAACTTCCTGAACATTTTTAGGAAGTTTCAACCCTCGTTGTCCGCGCTCGCCATAGTAATGCTTTAACTCTTCAGAGCTTATTTCACGAGTTTTATTGCCGGCAGAGACAATTAAACTATCGTTAGTAGTTATTGACAATAAAAATAATAACTTATCAAGTTTGTCTTTTAACTCTGCCGAATTAATATTGATAATTTTATTACCCTTACCTTTGGCCATAAATGGCAAATCTTTTACTGGAAATACCAGCATACGACCTTGCTTAGTAACCGCTATTAATAAATCATTATCTGAGGTGATTACAGGCTTTAATGCTGATAAGCCATTTGGTACGTTTACAGTCGCTTTTCCAGCTTTATTTTTAGTGCCTAAATCAGCGCATCCAGCAACAAAACCATAGCCGTTTTCTGCTCCTAATAGCACCTTATGCTCTTCAGGGCACATCAACATACCTACAAAGCTTGAGCCTGATGGCGGGTTTAATTTGCTTGATAATGGCTCACCTAAGCTACGCGCTGATGGCAAGTTACGTGCCGATAGCCAATAACTACGTCCCGTAGAGTCAAGAAATGTAACCGTATCAGTATTTTTTCCACGTACAGCTTCTAAAAAGCCGTCGCCTGAACGATAGGCTAGAGTTGTTGGATCTAGCTCATGACCTTTAGCCGCTCTAATCCAGCCTTTTTCTGAAAGAATAACTGTTACCGGCTCAGCTGGCAGTTTCTCTTCCATATTAATAACTTTAGCTTCTTCGCGCTCAACCAAAGGTGATCTGCGTTCATCGCCAAATTCTTTAATTTGATTTTTTAGCTCTTTAGATACCAATGATTTCAATTTGGCATCTGAGCCTAAAATTTCTTCTATTTCTTTTCGCTCTTCTGCTAATTTATCTTGCTCGGCCTTAATTTTGATTTCTTCAAGCTTAGCAAGTTGACGAAGCTTTAACTCTAAAATAGCCTCTGCCTGTATTTCAGATAACTTAAATTGAGCTATTAACTTTTCTTTTGCATCATCATATTTTCGGATAATTCTAATAACTTCATCGATATTTAAAAACGCAGTTAATAAACCATCTAGAATGTGTAAACGCGAAACTATTTTATCAAGGCGATACTGCAACCTTAAAGTTACAGTTTTAATTCTAAAAGTTAACCACTCGGTTAAAATAATTTTAAGATTCTTAACTTGAGGGCGACCATTAAGGCCAACAATATTTAAATTAACTTTATAGCTTTTTTCAAGATCAGTACTTGCAAACAAATGCTGCATCAACTCATCAAAATCAATTCGATTAGAGCGTGGAATTAGTACAAGGCGCGTTGGATTTTCATCATCCGATTCATCACGCAAATCAGCCAATTGAGGTAATTTTTTTGCTTGCATTTGCGCTGCTATTTGCTCTAACACTTTGGCGCCAGAAACTTGATGTGGTAAAGCAGTAATTACTACGCCGTCCTTTTCTTTTTTGTACACAGCGCGCATTTTTAATGACCCACTACCAGAATTATACATTGCAATTATTTCACTCATAGGTGTAATAATTTCAGCATTAGTTGGAAAATCTGGAGCTTTTACATATTCCATTAAATCTTTAATGCTTAATTTTGGATTTTTAAGTAGTGCAATACAGGCATTAGCTACTTCGGTTAAATTATGTGGTGGAATATCTGTTGCCATCCCAACCGCAATTCCTGAAGAACCATTTAATAAAATATTTGGTAGCTCTGCTGGTAAAAATTCCGGCTCTTGCAATGTTCCATCAAAATTTGGTTTCCAAGATACAGTTCCTTGGTCAAGCTCTGATAATAAAATTTGGGCATATTTTGATAGTTTCGCTTCGGTATAACGCATTGCGGCAAATGATTTTGGATCATCTGGTGAGCCCCAGTTGCCCTGACCATCAACTAAAGGATAGCGATAAGAAAAAGGCTGCGCCATTAATACCATTGCTTCATAACAAGCACTATCACCATGAGGATGAAACTTACCAAGTACGTCACCAACAGTACGAGCTGATTTTTTATATTTACTTGCCGCTTTTAAGCCTAATTCTGACATTGCGTAAACAATGCGACGTTGCACAGGTTTTAAACCATCTGAAATATGCGGCAATGCTCTGTCTAAAATTACATACATGGAATAATCAAGGTATGCTTTTTCAGTAAATTCCCGTAGTGGTACTTGCTCTATTCCTTCTAAACTCATTTTGGTTAAATTTTTATCACTCATATTTTTTTAAAATTAAGATATATCTGCTAAATCGCCTTTATTTTCTAACCATGCTTTTCTATCTGCCACACGCTTTTTACCAAGAAGCATATCCATTAAAGAATTAGTTTCTTCCATTGAATCGATAGTTAGTTGAACTAGGCGTCGAGTATTAGGATCCATCGTCGTTTCTTTTAATTGTGATGGATTCATCTCACCCAATCCTTTAAAACGCTGCACCGAAATATTAACTTTCTTCTTCTCAGCTTTAAATCGATCAATCAAGCCTTGTTTTTCTGAATCATCCAACACATAGAAAGTTTCTTTGCCAACATCTATACGATATAGCGGTGGCATAGCAACAAATACATGTCCAGCTTTAACTAGATCTGGAAAATGTTTAACAAATAGTGCACATAATAATGTGGCAATATGTAAACCGTCAGAATCAGCATCGGCAAGAATGCAGATTTTATGATAGCGTAGTTTACTTAAATCAGCGCTTTGTGGCTCAACACCAGTAGCAACTACGATATCATGCACCTCTTTTGATGCTAAAATTTGATTTGTTGCAACTTCCCAGGTATTTAAAATCTTACCCCTTAACGGCATTATTGCCTGAGTATTTCTAAAACGCGCCTGTTTTGCGGAGCCACCTGCGGAATCACCTTCTACTAAAAATAATTCACACTCTTCTGGGTTTTGCGATACACAATCAGTTAATTTTCCTGGTAACTGTGGTCCTGATGTTACTTTCTTACGCACTACTTTTGCACTTGCTTTCATGCGTGATTCTGCACGTGAAATTACTAGTTCAGCAATTTGCTCAGCTTCTTGAGTATGTTGATTAAGCCATAAACTAAAAGTATCTTTTGCAACACCCGCAACAAAACTTGCTGCTTGGCGTGATGATAATCGCTCTTTGGTTTGTCCTGAGAATTGTGGATCAGCCATTTTAACTGATAACACATAACGACAATATTCCCAAATATCTTCTGGTGATAATTTTACACCGCGTGGCACCAAATTACGTAAATCACAAAATTCACGTAGCGCATCACATAAACCGGTTCTTAATCCGTTAACATGTGTTCCGCCTTGAATGGTTGGAATGAGGTTAACATAACTTTCTGTTACTGCTTCCACGCTATCCTTAACCCAAACTAGCGCCCACTCTACTGCTTCTTCATCAGAAGATAAATTAGCAACAAAGGGAGCTTCTGGAATATGTTCGTATTGACCAACGCTTTCTAATAAATAATCAGTTAAACCGTCTTGGTAACACCATTCATCTTGAGTATTATCAACTTTATTAATAAAAATAATTTTTAAGCCTGAGCATAAAACTGCTTTAGCTCGCAATACATGTATTAGTTTAGTGCTAGAGAATTTTGATGAATCAAAATATTTTGTATTTGGCCAAAAACGAACTGTTGTGCCAGTAATATTTTTATCAATTTTATTATTTACTACTTTTAGGTTAGATTTTTTTTCACCATCAGCAAATTCCATGGAATATTCTTTACCATCGCGTCTGATAAATACTTCTAGTTTTCGTGATAATGCATTAACTACCGAAACACCAACTCCGTGTAAACCACCAGAAAATTGATAATTTTTATTAGAAAATTTTCCACCAGCATGTAGACGTGTCAAAATTAATTCGACACCGGGAACTTTATATTGTTTATGCAAATCAACTGGCATGCCACGCCCATTGTCTGCAACTTCAAGTGATCCATCATCATGTAAGGTAACAATAATTTCTGATGCATGACCAGCAATGGCCTCATCAACACTATTGTCAAACACTTCTTGCGCTAAATGATTTGGCCGCGATGTATCAGTATACATACCAGGCCGTTTTTTAACGGGATCAAGACCTTCCAATACCTCAAGAGATTCTGCGTTGTAATTGTTATTGCTCATAATATAAAGAAATGTAGCAGCAAATCGTCATATTAGCAACTTATTAACAATTAAAACTCTTTTAAAATTAGATCACCTTTATCAGAAAGTTTTGTTTCAGGATTATTTGATATTATTTGATCAGTATTAATATTTAAATCATTTATCACACTTGATTTGATCATGGCTTTTGCAATACTACCTGCAGGCCACACTAAAGATTCAGTTCCTTCTTGTCCACGTTTAATAAGCATTACACCATCTCGTGACACATAACAAACGCGAATAATTTCTACTTCATATCCAGCTTCAAGCGTCAATAAATAATATTTATTATTTGGTGAGTTTAAGAGACCTTCGCGTAAAATTTTTGCAAAGTCGCTATTTATTGAAACTGTATCAGAGTTTAGATCTAAAGTACTATGCAAGGATGCTTGCCAAATTTTATTATTCATATTACAGCTACGTCTTTACTACAATAATAATATCGGCAAAATATTTTATATCTTGAAAAAAATTTCAAAAAAACTGTGAAAAAATCTTGCACTTATGTGCTTATTTATATTAGAATTCTCTTATCTTTTAACGCTGGTGTAGCTCAATAGGTAGAGCAGCTGATTTGTAATCAGCCGGTTGTTGGTTCAATTCCGATCACCAGCTCCATTTTTTTTCATATCTTTATTTAAAATCAAGAAAATTACTCAATAAATCAAGGCCATATTGCGATAATACTGCCTCCGGGTGGAATTGTACGCCAAATATTGGGTATTTTTTGTGTTGTAGGGCCATGATACTTGAACCATTTCCAATTTTTTTAGAAAAACCCCTCTGTCGCCTACGGCGACATCTCCCCTTTACAAAAGGGGAGATCATTTCGCCTTTATAATCCCCCCTTTTATAAAGGGGGGAAAGCGCGTTAGCGCTAGGGGGGTTTTTACTGGCAATAGCCGTCACTACCAAATCCTCAGGAAAACACTCAGCATCAACCACCAATGAATGATAACGAGTAACAATGAAATTATTAGGTATATCTTTAAAAATACCCTGCCCGTTATGATTAATAATTGAGCATTTACCGTGCATAATCTTTGGTGCGTGAACTATTTTGCCAC
Organism: uncultured Gammaproteobacteria bacterium; assembly: GCA_964353115.1. GTDB lineage: Bacteria > Pseudomonadota > Gammaproteobacteria > JAGOUU01 > JAGOUU01 > CAYGUI01. The sequence continues at coordinate 3,574 of CAYGUI010000020.1, read as the reverse complement.
CAAAATATTGAGCAAGACACTGATGACCTAAACAAACTCCCAAAATTGGGACTTTATTAAAATAATAATCAATTAAATCTAAAGATATTCCAGCGTCATCAGGATTACCAGGACCCGGAGAGATTAATATTTGAGAAAAATTTAATTTTTTAATCTGATCTAAACTTAGTTCATCATTATAAATAACTTGGGTTTTAGCACCTAATATATTTAAATAATGAACTAAGTTATAAGTAAAAGAATCGTAATTATCGATTATTAAAACTTTATTTTGCGATGCGCACATTCATATGTGGATATGGAATTTCTATGCCAGCCTCATCAAAAGCGTATTTTACATTTTCAAGAAACTCATACATTACTTTTGAATAATCTTTTGGTAATGTCCATGGACGAACTAATAAAATAATTGCACTATTATCAAAACGCTTTACAGCAACAGCTACTTCCGGATTTTTTAGAACTTTTGGATCACTGGTTAATAAATCCATAATTACTTGTTTTGCGCGTTTTATATCAGAATCATAAGAAATTCCAACTTCTAAATCTATTCTACGACGCTTTTTATAAGTTTTATTAATTACTCGACTTGTTGTAAGTTTTGAATTGGGGATATAAATACCTTCGCAATTAAAACTACGCAATAAAGTATGGAATAAATTTATTTCCTCGACAGTTCCAACCTTACCATCAAACTCAACTAGATCACCTATTTTAAATGGTTTTTCAAACGCTAAAATTATTCCACTTGCAATATTAGATAATGATCCTTGTAACGCTAAAGCTATAGCTAAACCACTCGCACCTAACATGGTAAGAAGCGAGGTCGTTGGAACTCCTATTTTATTAAGAATAATAATTAATAAAATTACAACTAATAAACCATACACAAAATTTATCAACAAAGATTCTACAATTGAATTACGAGCTTTTTTTTCTAAAAAATTTTGCAATAATCTTTTTAATTTAGTAATAACCGTCAATCCCACAACAGCAATTAAAACCGCAATAATAATATCAGAGCCATGATGCCAGGCAAATGTTAAAGCATTATCTAAATTTTTATCGTCAATTTTATTCATATAATTTATATTGTGTTAAATTAATTTTTTTGTGTTTTTTTATTTCTTTATTCAGCTCTTTATCCGTCAATAAACCAGTTTTAGCATCCATATGCCCTATCACTGACACGCTATTAGCAGAAGCCTTGCGCATAGCAGTTTCAATTAGATCTCCATTTACAATTGAGGCCACAAAGGATGATCCAAAGGCATCTCCAGCACCTAATGTATTTACCACATTACTTTCAATACATGGATGATAATATATTGTATTAATATCATCATTCTCTGCAACATACACCCCCTCATCTCCATTAGTTACGACCACTATTTTAGGACCAACTTTTAAAATTTTGGCAAAAAACGAACGAACATTGAAGTTTATATCTTCCGGCATATCTTCAAATAATAATTGTGGAAGATCTTCTTTTTCATCTTCTTCAACCTGTTTACTCTTAATAGTTATATCTTGATGCAATAAAGATGCCCATAATAATTTAGCTTCTTCATGATTTAAAATTAAAATATCAATATTATGTAACGCATCTTTAATAAAACTACTACCAGCATATAACTGGCTACCGCCTGGATTAGCAGCAACTAATTTATTGTGTTTTTTAGCAAGAGTTGTGATGTATGGAAAAAGCTGAGATGATTCCCCGCTTAGCGAAGTGATATAAACAAAACCTACTTCTGCCATTTTATCTTCAGGAATATGCTCTTCTTTTAGCATACAGCTTGCACCACGATAAGCGAATACAGCTCGATCACCTTTTAAAGATGGAACGATAAAAGAAGAAGCTGTAGCCCCATCTTCTATTTTCTTCACACAACCAATATCGATTTGATTACGTGATAAATCATCAAGAACAAATTGCCCAGAAGTATCTTCCCCTATAATGCAACATGGAGTTACATCAAACCCCAAGCGTTTAAAAGAAACTGCCGAGTTAGTTGCACCACCACCAGTAAAAACCTGCCACTTAGTGGTTTCGATTTTTTTACCCTCTTCTAGTAATAAATAAGAGACTTCTCGCTTCTCACTATGCAAGTTTAAGGTTTCAGGATCACTGTACTCAATAATATAGTCTTGAGTCGCTCCACCAATTGTTAGAACTTTTTTATTATTATTTATGCTTATCATATTAATGCGTTTCTAAATTCTTTTATGCGTTTTTTATAATCCTGAGCACTAAAGATAGCATTGCCGGCGACAAACATATTAGCTCCTAAATCAGCTAACTCTTTGATATTAGATTGATTAACTCCGCCATCAACAGCCAAAATAATATCACGCCCAGATTTATCAATTAATGCCCGAACTTGACGTATTTTATCATAAACTGGCTTGATAATCTCCTGTCCGCCGAAGCCTGGATTGACGGTCATGATTAAAATTAGGTCTATTTTTTGTATTAGACTGGAATCCAGCAAAATATCTACTGCATCATCTGGATTTAACGCAATACCCGCCTTTAAACCAGCATCTTGAATTAATTTAATACTAGCATCCACATCCTCACTTGCCTCAGGATGAAAGGTTATCTGGGAGGCTCCTGCATCAATAAAGGCTTTAATCAAATCATCCACTGGCTCAACCATCAAATGAACATCAATTGGCACTGATACACCGTATTTTCTCAATGACTTTAAAACACATGGACCTATTGTCAAATTAGGCACATAGTGATTATCCATAACGTCAAAATGAATAAGATCAGCTCCAGCCGCAATAACATTAGTAACTTCTTCACCAAGACGAGCAAAATCAGCTGATAATATTGATGGGGCTATTTTATACATAATAAGTTTCTCTTGATTTTTTAATTAATTCATAGGCTTTCTTAATTTGCTGAGTTTTTTCAGTAGCCTGACGTATCCTATCGTTTGGTAACCCTTGGGCTGCAAGTTTATCCGGATGATTTTGACTCATTAATTTACGATAAGCTTTTTTAAGATCTTCGTTATTAATATCCGGATTAACACCTAATATTTGATAGGAATTATTGAGAGAATTAGACTGGTCATTATTGTATTTATTAAAAGAATCCTGTGCTCGATGCGACATAAATACAGTAGCCCGCACAAAGCCATTATCCATCATCCAACCAATAAAATATCCTAAAAATGCTCCAGGTAACCTAAGCAATAAAAAGCCACAACAAATGCCGATAAATCTTCCCCAAAATGCTGGCGCATTATTTTTCATGCTGTATTCAATTTTTTTAGTATTTCAAGCGAATCTATATTATGCCACATGCCATTATAAACCTCGCCCGTCATTAGATTTAGCTGAATATATTTTTTAAGTATTGGAGTTAAGCTAAACTTTCCTGATAAATTTTCAAATATTATGGGATTAATTAAACTAATTCCACAGAAAATTTTATCGGGATTATCTAAAGAAATATAATTATTTTTAAAACTAAAATCATGCTAATAAACACAGATTTATATAACTAAATAACACAAGAAATAATCAAGATTAATACTTAATAATTTTGCAAAATTAT
>CAYGUI010000019.1:0-24623 GCA_964353115.1 uncultured Gammaproteobacteria bacterium | reverse complement strand
GATTTGAATTGACTAAATACTTAACTCCCAGCATTATGCCAATCAAAAATATCAAACAGCAGAAAAGATTTTTTTAGATAAAAAAATATTTCCAGAAACTCAATATGTTGGCTCTGTAGTGCCAAATATAATTTTTAATGTACTAAATGATTTTGATAAGCGTAAAAAAGATGCTGGATATTATATTAATTTGGCTAATAAAGAATTATCGACAATTCCAGGTATTACGGCATTTGCTTTTTCTCCATCTCCGTTTGCTATGGGAGGAGGAAATAAAGGCTTAAGTTTGGTTGTAAAATATACAGGTAGTTATGATGAGTTAGCAGTAATATTAGCGAATTTTAAGGACAAATTAAAAGAAAACAAAAGCTTAACTAATGTAGATACTTCTTTAAAAATGGATCAAAATCAAATAGAAGTTAATCTTGATCGCGATAGAATAGCTGATCTTAATATTAATATACAAGATATTGGCAATACTCTGCAGGTTTTATTAGGCGGAATGCACGTAACAGATTTTAAATATGGAGCAAATTTATACGACGTTTATTTGCAAGCAGATCGCAAAGAGCGTGATATTCAAAATAAAATAAATGATTTTTATATTAAAAATAGTTTTGGGCAAATGATCCCGCTTGCGAGTATTGTATCGATAAAAAATAAAACTGCATCAGCACAGCTAGCTCATCGCGATAAAATGCGCTCTGGTAAAATTAGCGCAAATTTAGCTCCTGATTATAAATTAGGTGACGCAATAAATTATGTTGAAAAATTAGCTAAAGAAAATTTATCAAATAAGGCGCAATATGCATGGTCTGGACAGGCTGAATATTATTTAGAATCTGGAAATACTATGATCTTTTTAGTTGTTTTAGCTTTAGTATTTATTTATTTAATTTTATCAGCTCAATTTGAAAGTTTTATTGATCCTATTATTATTATGTTTACGGTTCCGTTTTCTATTGCGGGAGCTGTAATAGTTTTATATTTAGCTGGTGGAACAAATAATTTATACACGCAAATAGGATATGTAACTTTAATAGGTCTTATTACTAAGCATGGAATTTTAATTACTGAGTTTGCGAATAGAAAATTAGATGAGGGCTTAGCGATTATCGATGCTGTTGTTTCAGCTGCAAAAATAAGATTACGTCCGATTTTAATGACAACTGCTGCTATGGTATTGGGGGCGGTGCCATTAGTTATTGCTACTGGTGCCGGATCACACGCGCGTAATCAATTAGGCTGGGTAATTGTTGGCGGCATGACCCTTGGAACTATATTTTCTTTATTAGTTGTACCAATGGTATATGTGGTAATTAAGAGTCTTTACCGTCGTTCTGGCGGGAATCTAGCTCCTCTTGACGTAACGTCAGAATCTCCACTCCATCCTCAGTAACTAATACAGTATGCTCATACTGAGCAGAGAGGCTATGATCTTTGGTTACTACAGTCCAATAATCTGGCAATAATTTTACATGACGTTTTCCAGCATTAACCATAGGTTCAATAGTAAAAGTCATTCCTGGCTCTAATTTTATTCCAGTATTTGGTTTTCCATAATGAAGCACCTGGAATCCATCCTCATGAAATTCGCTACCAATGCCATGTCCACAATATTCGCGTACAACTGAAAAGCCTTCAGCTTCGACATATTCTTGAATAATATGTCCAATATCCCCTAAAGTTATGCCGGGTTTTACGATATTTATAGCTTTAAACATAGCTTCATGAGTAACTTTGATTAGGCGCTCAGCAAGAATCGAGGGTTTACCAATTACAAACATTTTGCTGGTATCACCGTGATAGCCGTCTTTAATTACTGTTACATCGATATTAATAATATCTCCGTTTTTAAGTGCTTTTTTTGGATTAGGAATTCCGTGACAAACGACGTGATTGACTGATGTACAAATAGATTTTGGAAATCCACGATAGTTAAGTGGTGCTGGGATAGCATTTTGCGTATTTATAATATAATCATGACAAATATCGTTAAGTTTTTCTGTTGTAACTCCTTGTTTTACATAAGGACCTATCATGGTGAGTACTTCGGCGGCGATACGGCCTGCGATGCGCATTTTTTCAATTTCTTCGGGGGTTTTAATCTTCTGGCTCATGTTGTATCAAACTTAAAATTATGGTATAACATGCGATTATATCACACATGCATATCACAGAAAAATTGGGTGCTGCCAAGGCGGTTACTTTTAAAGATATGCAGAAGTTAAACCCAAAAAAGAGGAAAAAAAGATGAATGTAACAGTTCAAGACATGCTTAAAGCAGGAGTACATTTTGGTCACCGTACTCGTTTCTGGAACCCTAAAATGGCTCCATATATCTATGGTTCAAGAGAAAGAATTCATATAATTGATCTTGATAAAACTGCTGAGCAATTAAAAGAAGCATTAAATTTTGTACGTAAGTTAGTGGCTAATAAAGGAAAAGTAATTTTTGTTGGTACAAAAAGAGCTTGCCAAGAAACTGTAAAAGAACAAGCTAGTCGTTGCGGTATGCCATATATCAATAAAAGATGGCTTGGCGGAATGATGACTAACTATAAAACAATTCGTCGTTCAGTTCGTAAATTAAAAGAGATTGAGAAGTTAATAGGTGACGAAGCTAGATCAGAATCTTATACGAAGAAAGAATTATTAAATATGCAGCGTCAGTTGAATAAAATGGAAGAAAGTTTAGGCGGTATTAAAGATATGGCTGGTCTTCCTGATGCATTATTTGTAATAGATGTGAAGAGTGAAAAAATCGCAATTCAAGAAGCTAACCGTTTAGGAATTCCTGTTATTGCAGTGGTAGATACAAATTGTACTCCTGATGGTGTTGATTACATTATTCCTGGTAATGACGATGCAATTAAAGCAGTTAAATTATACACTGAAGCAATGGCTGATGCTGTTTTAGAAGGAGCTGCGAAACTAGAGCAATCTGAGCAGGCTATTGAGCAAAATAATGTAAGCAATACAGAAGCAGAATCTAAAGATTCAGCTAAAAAATAAAAGAGGTACAATATGGCGACTATTTCTGCAAGTTTAGTACAGGAACTTCGTAAGAGAACTGATGCTGGTATATTAGAGTGTAAAAATGCTTTAGTAGCAGCTGATGGTGATATTGATAAGGCAGCTGAAGAAATGAGAAAAGCTGGTCTTGCAAAAGCAGATAAAAAATCATCTCGAGTAGCTGCAGAAGGTGTGATTGTTTTATTAACAAGTGATGATCAAACTACTGGCGTTATTGTTGAAATCAATAGCGAAACAGATTTTGTTGCACGTGATGCTAATTTTGTTAATTTTGCAAATGAAGTAGCTAATTGCGCTCTTATAAATCAAATTGAAAGTTTAGAAGAATTATTGGCATTTAAACAAGATAATGGTAAGACTATTGATGAATCTAGAAAAGAGCTAATTGGAAAAATTGGTGAAAATATTAATATTCGTCGTATTAAGTTACTTTCAGCCAATAATGGTCTAATTGCTGGTTATTTACATGGCAGTAAAATAGGCGTATTAATAAGCATGACAGGTGGTTCTCAAGGTTTAGCAAAAGATATAGCTATGCATATTGCTGCTTCTAACCCAATGGTAGTAAAACCTGAGCAAGTTTCTGCTGAAATTGTAGAAAAAGAAAAAGAAATTTTTACCGCTCAAGCTCGTGAAAGTGGAAAGCCTGATAATATTATTGAAAAGATGATTGCAGGAAGAATTAATAAATTCTTAAGTGAAGTGAGCTTAGAAGGTCAACCATTTGTTAAAAATCCTGATGAAACAGTTGGTAAATTATTATCTAATCATAAAGTAGAAGTGAATGAATTTGTTCGTTTTCAAGTAGGCGAAGGAATAGAAAAGAAAGAGGAAAATTTTGCAGCTGAGGTTATGGCGCAAGTAAAAGGAAAATAATACAATATGGCAAATAAAACAGCATATAAGCGTGTATTACTTAAGCTTAGCGGAGAAGCTTTAGTTGGAAATAATGAATTTGGGATTGAGCCTAAAGTATTAGAGAGAATAACAAAAGAAGTAAAGCAAGTTTTGGACTTAGGAACAGAGCTTGCTTTAGTAATCGGTGGCGGTAATTTTTTTCGTGGTGCAACATTGTCTGGGGCTGGAATAGAAAGAATTACAGCTGATCAAATGGGTATGTTGGCAACGGTAATTAATGCCTTAGCACTGAGAGAGTCATTTGAAAATGCTGGTTTATCATCTAGAGTAATGTCAGCAATACCAATGAGTGGTATTGTTGATCATTTTAATCGACGCAAAGCAATACACAATTTAGAACAAAAACGAGTAGTTATATTTTCAGCTGGTACTGGAAATCCTTTAGTAACTACCGATTCAGCAGCAAGCTTAAGAGGGATAGAAATTGGTGCAGATATAATTTTAAAGGCTACGAATGTAGATGGTGTTTATTCTTCTGATCCAGCTAAAAATAAAGATGCAAAACTTTATAAATCTATAAGCTATGGTGAAGTATTAAAAAATGAATTAGGTGTCATGGATTTGGCTGCTTTTTGCCAATGTAGAGATTATGATATGCCAATTCGTGTTTTTAATCTTAAAAAACCAGGAGCTTTAGTGCGTGTGGTAGCAGGAGAAGATGAAGGAACATTAGTTTCTAATTCTTAAAAAAATCTTAGGAGTTTTTATGAGTAATGAAATTTTAAAAAGTTCAGAACTTCGCATGCAAAAAAGCATTGATTCTTTGAAGTATGAATTTAGTAAAATTCGCAGTGGACGTGCAAATCCAGGTTTATTAGAGGGTGTTAAAGTAAATTGTTATGGTAGTGAAACGCCAATAACTCAGGTTGCTTCTATTAATGTAGAAGATTCTAGAACTCTTTTAGTAAATGTTTGGGATAAATCAAATATTGCAGCTGTTGATAAAGCCATTAGAACGTCTGACTTAGGACTAAATCCTATGGCAGCTGGTTCTTCTATAAGAGTACCCCTTCCTCCTCTAACTGAAGAGAGAAGAAAAGATATGGTAAAAATTATTAAGAAATTTGCTGAAGAATGTAAAATTTCTATTCGTAATGCTCGTAGAGAATCTAATGATTTAGTAAAAAAACAGTTAAAGAGCAAAGAAATTACTGAAGATGACGAAAAGGATTTGCAAGATAATATCCAAAAAGTAACTGATAAATATTCTGAACTAGTTGATAAAATGGTAGCTGATAAAGAAAAAGATTTGATGTCAGTATAACCTAACTGTTTCATGAATAAACAAAATAGCATCCCATCTCATGTTGCTGTAATAATGGATGGCAATGGGAGATGGGCTGAAAAAAGGAATTTGCCTCGTACTGCCGGTCATTTGCAGGGTGTTAGCAGTTTTGAAAAAATAGCTAATTATGCTGGGAAGATCGGTATTCAATATTTAACTGTATTTGCTTTTAGTACAGAAAACTGGAAGCGTCCTAAGTTAGAAGTAAATTATCTTTTCCATTTGTTAGCTTTAAATCTTAAACAAAAAATAAATAAATTAAATAATAACAATATTAGATTAAATTTTATTGGTGATATTTCTAATTTAGAAAGTAATTTGCAAAATATTATAAATAAATCAATTGAATACACTAAAAATAATTCCGGCATGGTTTTAACAATAGCAGTTAATTATGGTGGAAAAATGGATTTAATTAATGCTATCAATAAAATACATAAAAGTAATCCTGAAAGTATTACTGAAGAGATGATTTATAAAAATCTTATGACTCATAATCTTCCTGATCCTGATTTACTAATTAGATCAGGAGGTGAAAAAAGAATAAGTAATTTTATGTTATGGCAACTTGCGTATTCAGAAATTTATTTCTCAGATATTGCCTGGCCAGATTTTGATGAGCAAGAATTTGAAAAAGCTATAAGTTTTTTCATAAATTCTGAAAGAAGATTTGGTGGAGCTACTAGTATTTCTAAAGTTTTGGAGGAAAATAAGAATTATGCTCATTAAACGGATAATAACGGCTTTATTTTTAATACCGATCATTTTTTGGCTTAATTTTTATGCTCAAGAAGTTATTTTACATTCTTTTTTAATCCTAATTATTTTGGCAGTGTCTTTTGAGTGGTCAAGAATGTTTGGGTTGGAAACTATAAGTTCTATCTTTTTATTCTTTTTGTCTTTATTATTTTATATTTTTGGAGTTTACTTTAAAGATAATTTTGTGAGTATTTATTTTATTTGTATTTTATCTTTATATTGGATTTTTTGCTCATTATGCTTGCTTGGTATTTTTAAAAATACTGTGAGTAATAAGTTTTTTCAATTTATTTCAGGTTTATTCTTTGCAATTTCTTTTCCTTTAAGTTTTTATTATTGTCATACTAATATAAATATTTATTTTTCTTTTTATACTTTGCTCACTGTATGGCTTACTGATTCAGGTGCTTATTTTGCTGGAAGACTGTTCGGTAAAAGACTATTTCTTCCAAAAATAAGCCCTAAAAAAACTTGGGAGGGTGTTGTAGGCGGAGTTGTTGGAGCTTATCTTGGTTATTTTTTACTATTTTTAATGCATGGGTATATAAATAAAATAAATTATTTTATTATAACCTTTGTTATAGTTATATTTTCCGTATCGGGAGATTTGTCCGAAAGCATGTTTAAACGTTTAGCGAAAGTTAAAGACAGCGGGGAAATTTTACCTGGTCATGGTGGAGTTCTTGATAGGATTGATAGTTTATCAGCCGCAGTTCCGTTAGCGTATTTAGCACACATTTTATTATTTAAATTATTTTGATATTATATTCCCATGAAAAAAATAACGTTGTTTCTTATTTTATTAATACCTAGTTTAATTTTTGCTGAAAAATTCAAGATAAAACAAATTGAAGTGGATGGATTAAGAAGAATTGATAAAGGTTTGGTTTATAACAATATACCGGTTGGATCCGACGATTATTTTAATACAAGAAATAATGGTTTATTGATAAAAGATCTGTATAAAACTGGATATTTTTCTGACGTTTCATTATATAAAAAAAATAATAAATTAATAATAAAAGTTGTAGAGCGCTCTATAATTTCTGATATTAAAATAAAAGGAAATGAGGGGATTAAAACTGAAGATTTACGTAAAGTATTAGCTAGCATTAATATTAAAGAAGGTTTTGCCTACAATCCTTATTTATTGAAACAAATACAATGGGATCTTAAGCGTCAGTATTACATGCAAGGAAAATATTCTGCCCTCGTTAATATTGATGTTAAAAAATCAGGCGATGGAATGGTTGATATATTGCTAGATATTTCCGAGGGTAAAACAGCTGTTATTAAACAAATAACATTTGTAGGGAATAATGTTTTTTCTGATAAAGAATTGCTAAGACAATTAAACTCATCTCCTGATGCAATCTTAAATATACTTCTTAATAATGATTTTTACCAGCAGCAAAAAATGGCGGGAGATATAGAGGCGTTAAAATCTTTTTATCTTGATCGTGGTTTTGCTGACTTTAAAATAAATTCTATTCAAACAGAAATATCACCAGATAAGAAGTTTATATTTATTACCTTAAATATGAACGAAGGGGAAAAATATAAAATTAGCAATATAGGTGTTGAAGGTGAAACAATTATTCCTCGTGAAGAAGTATATAAGTTAATTAATATTAGTTCTGGTGATACATACTCAATGCGTAATATTAATTTATTAAAATCAAGCATAAAACATAAATTAACACGAAAGGGCTATTCTTACACTGAGGTTGATGTTATCACTGATTTTGATAAAGCAAATAAAACATTGTCTTTATTGTTTTATATAAAGCCAGGACAAAAAATTTATGTTCGTAATATTAATTTTATCGGTAATATTCATACTAATGGCGAAGTTTTACGTCGTGAAGTTTTGCAGCTTGAAGGTAGTATAGTTTCAACTGATAAAATTGATGAATCTAAAAATAGATTGAATAGACTTGGCTACATCAAAAATGCGGAAGTAAAAATAACTCCTGTTCCTGGAATATCTAATATGGTAGATATTGATTTTTCAGTTGTAGAAGGAGCAAGTGGAAAATTTAGTGGAGGTGTTGAATATAATCAGTTAACTGGTCTTGGTGGTACTGTCAGTGTTTCTCACGATAATATATTAGGAACTGGAAAAAGTGGATCTATTGATTTTAAGAAAAATACAGCTATTTTAAGTAGCAGTATATATTACAATAATCCTTATATCTCTACTAATGGAGCAGGTTTAGGATTTTCAGCTTTTTATAGTAAAACAAGTGCTGACAAAATGGATCTTAGTAACTATTCTACAGATCGTTTTGGCGGACATGTTTTTTATAATGTTCCAGTTAGTTTGCATGATAGAGTAACTTATGGATTTGAATATCAAAAATTATCGATTTTAACTCCTGATGCATCTAAGCCGCATAGAGAAGATCTTCCTTCAACTATAACTAATTTCTTAAATAAATATGGTAAGAAGTATGATTTATTTTATGCCGATTTTTCTTGGCATCATAATAGTTTAAACCGTGCAATATTTCCAACAAGAGGTTCAGATTTTTCTTTTGGTAATAAAACATCTCTTCCTGGTAGTAATCTTCGATACTATATATTTGATACCAACTTTAGATATTATCATCCATTAGTTAAAGACTTTGTTCTATTTTTACATGGTGGGGCTTCCTATGGTAGTCACTATGATGGAACGGGGGATTATCCATTTTTCGAAAATTTTTATTCTGGGGGTATGTCTACGGTCAGAGGATTTAGCGATTATTCCTTGGGGCCAACTGAAGAAGTTAATGTTTATTCTCATAAAAAAGTTGGTGGAATGGATAAGACGATTGTGACCCAAAAAACTAAACCAGTTGGTGGTAACGTTTCTTTGCATGCTAGCTTAGAGGTAATATTTCCTACGCCATTTATAACTACAGATACAATTAGAACCTCAGCTTTTATTGATGCCGGTAACGTATTTAATAATGATATAAAATTAGATGAAATTCGTTCTTCAGTCGGTGTTTCTCTTTTGTGGTTAACTCCTTTGAACGTGCCAATTAATTTTAGCTTTGCATGGCCTATTATTAAAAAATCTGGAGATAAGAGAGAGTCTGTACAATTTGCAATGGGGGTAACTTATTAAAATTAAAAATATTACGATATCGATCAATAAAATATTAGAAATTATTGGTGGCGAATATCAGGGTGTTCTTAATAAATCTGAAGGTATCTTTTCAGGTGTTGCTACGCTGAAATCTGCAAAAAATACTGATATTTCTTTTTATCATAATAATAATTATAAAAAAGATTTAAAAAATACTAAGGCAGGGTTAGTTATTTTATCTTCTAAAGATTATAAGTTTTTTAACTCTTCAGTTATTTGTCATGATAATCCACATTTTGCATTTGCTAAAATTTTAAATTTATTTTCTGATAAAAATTTAAGTGAAAAATCTGGTATATCAAATAGTGCCATAATTGGTGAAAATTGCAAAATTGGTAAAAATGTTTATATTGGTCCAAATACAGTAATTGAAGATAATGTTTCTATTGGAGATAATTGTAGAATAGGATCTAATATTACAATTTGTGCTTATACCGAAATTGGTAACAATTGTATTTTTCATAGTGGTTGTCGGATTGGCACTGATGGATTTGGTTTTGCTCCTAGTCCTGATGGATGGTATAAAGTTCCTCAACTTGGAAAAGTTATTATTGGTAATAATGTTGATATTGGAGCTAATACGACTATAGATTGCGGTTCATTGGAAGACACGATAATTCAGTCTGGGGTTAAGATAGACAATCAGGTACAAATTGGGCATAATTGCGTGATTGGCTCTAATACGGTTATTGCTGGATGTACTGGTATTGCAGGTAGTACTAAAATTGGAAAAAACTGCATGATTGGTGGCGGTTGTAATGTAAATGGCCATATACAAATTGGTGATGGGGTTATCCTAATGGGGGTTGCTACTGTTAGAAAATCAATTTTAGAACCAGGAATATATTCATCATTTTTAGAGCTTTGCAATTTTAAAGAAAATTTAAAATTAAATGCAAAATTAAAAAAATTATACGAAAAAAAACATGAAACAGTTTAATATAGCAGAAGTATTAAAATATTTACCTCATAGGTATCCTTTTTTACTAGTTGATAGGGTGTTAGAACGTGAGGCAGGAAAATATATTGTAGCACTTAAAAATGTAACTATTAATGAGCCTTTTTTTCAAGGCCATTTTCCTGAAAAGCCTGTTATGCCAGGAGTTTTACAACTGGAAGCTATGGCTCAAGCAAGTGGTTTATTAACTCTTCCGGAGTTAACAGCCGAAGAAATGAAAACCCATTACGCTATTTTTGCTGGTATTGACAATGTAAAATTCAAAAAAATGGTTATGCCGGGTGATCAATTAATATTACGCTCTGAAATAACTAATCAAAAACGTAATATTTGGAAGTTAAATTGTTCAGCTACAGTTAATGATGAGTTAGCATGTAGCGCTAATCTTACTTGTGCCTTAATGGAAATATAATACTATGATAAATAAAACGGAATTTATTGTTGATAGTAATGCAAAAATATCTAATGATGTAAAAATTGGCCCTTGGTCTATTATTGGACCAAATGTTGAGATTGAGTCTGGTTGTGTCATTGGTTCTCATGTTGTTATCGAAGGCAATACAAAAATAGGTCGTAATACAAAAATACATTCTCATGCTGTTATAGGTGGGGAGGCACAAGCATTAAAACGTGATTTATATCCTGATGGCAGCGTTTTAATAGGTGAAAATAATTGTATTAGAGAATATGTGACAATCAATCGTGGTTTTGTTACTGATAGCGAAGATGGAAGAACGGTTGTAGGTGATAATAATTTGATTATGGCATATTCTCATGTTGCTCATGATTGTAAGCTTGGTAATAATATAATTATGTCAAATGGCGTGCAATTAGCGGGTCATGTAAAAGTGCAAGATTATGCTATTTTATCTGGAATGGTTCTTGTTCATCAATTTTGTCATTTAGGAGCGCATAGTTTTTTAAGTGGTAGAGCTGCAATCGTTAAAGATATACTTCCTTATACCTTAGTTGCTGGATCTGAGACTACAACTCGTGGTCTTAATATTGAAGGATTAAAGCGTCGTGGATTTTCACGTGAAACATTAAGAGCCTTACGAGAAGCCTATAAAATAATTTTTAGAAGTTCTAATCTTTTAGAAAATAAAATAAAGAACCTGGAGCCGCTCGCTTTAGAGTTTGCTGAGGTAAGAAATATTATAAATTTTTTAAATTCTAGCGTCCGTGGAATTTTGCGCTCTAGTTATAATAAAAATAAAGAAGAAGCGCGAGAGATCGCTTAATGTCACGTTATATAGCAGGAGTAGATGAGGTCGGAAGAGGGCCATTAGCTGGAAATGTTGTTGCTGCCGCTGTTATTTTTGAAGAAAATAAAATTGATATTAATGATCTAAAAGATTCTAAAAAATTATCTGAGAAAAAACGTGAAAAGATTTATCAAGAAATTATTAGTAAATCTCTAAGTTATGCTATTGGTTTTGCAACACCAGAAGAAATAGATCAAATAAATATTTTGCAAGCGACGTTATTAGCCATGCGACGTGCAATTGAAAACTTGAAAATTAAGCCAACAGAAATTTTAATTGATGGTATTCACATTCCTCGTGGCTTAACTATTCCAGCGCGAGCTATTATACAAGGCGATAATATAGAGCCTGTTATTAGCGCAGCATCTATTTTAGCTAAAGTTACGCGTGATCGAGAAATGCATGAAGCTCATTTAAAATATCCTAGGTATAATTTTGCTAAACATAAGGGTTATGGAACTCGCGAACATTTAGATGCTATAAATAATTACGGCATTTGTGAGTTACATAGAAAAAGCTTTGCACCTATCAAATATATTAGGTAAAATATATCGTTTTATTCAACTATATTCTATATGAAACAATTAGTTATTACTTTCATATTATACTTTATTGCTATATTTTCAATAGCTTACAAGGCATATAAATCAACGAGTAGTCATTCTGAGTATATCTTAGGTGGTAGAAGTTTAGGTGGGATAGTCACGGCTCTTGGAGTTGGTGCTTCTGATATGGGGGGCTGGTTAATGATTGGTTTACCTGGTGCCGTTTATCTATTGGGAATTTCTCAAATTATTATTCCAATTGGTTTGGTAATTGGGGCTTATATTAATTGGCGTTTTGTAGCACGTAGAATACGCGTATATACCCAAGTAGCAAAAGATTCTTTGACTATATCGTCATATCTTGAAAATCGATTTAATAATGTAAATTTACGACTCATTTCAGCAGTTATTATTCTTATTTTTTTTACTTTGTATGTTTCGTCTGGCTTTGTTAGCGGGGCCTTATTATTTTCATCTATATTCCATATTAATTATCATACGGCACTGCTATTAGGGGTCATTTTAGTAGTTTCTTATACTTCACTAGGTGGTTTTTTAGCTGTAAACTGGGTTGATGTGTTTCAAGGTATTTTGATGCTAATAGCTTTAGTTTATTTACCTATTATGGTTTTATTTAAATTAGGTGGAATTAGTCACGTTTCGGCAACACTGAATTCTATTAACCCTAATTTATTACATCCAGTTCACAATTTAACTATTATTTCAGTAGTTTCTTATTTAGCTTGGGGCTTAGGGTATTTTGGTCAGCCACATATTCTAGTACGTTTTATGGCGTCTAAAAATGATGACACCATAAAAAAAGGGCGTCAAATTTGTATTCCATGGATGATTTTATCTTTACTAGGTGCAGTTGCTGTTGGTTTAGTTGGGCGTGCGTATTTTGTAGGTAATTCACTTTCCGATCCTGAAAAAGTTTTTTTAGTGTTAAGTAATGATTTATTTAATCCATGGATTGAGGGAATTTTAGTTTCAGCTGTATTATCGTGTATCCTAAGCACAGTATCAGCACAGTTAATTTTATCCTCAAGTATTATTGCCGAAGATTTTTATCATAGATTACTCGGTCGAAAATCTTCAGATAGATTTTTAGTAATTTTAGATCGAGCGACAGTATCAGCAGTGGCATTAATCGCTGTATACCTAGCTTGGTTTAGTTCAAGCTCAGTATTAAGTTTAGTTAGTCATGCATGGGCTGGTCTTGGTGCATCATTTGGACCGGTAATATTATTATCAGTTTTGTGGCCACGTTTTACCGCAAATGGAGCAGCTGCTGCAATGTCAACAGGAGCAGTTGTAGTCTTAACCTGGTTGTTTTTTCAAAATTATTTGTCATCGTATAATATTTTTAATTTATATGAAATGATCCCAGGTTTTTTTGCAAGCTTGGCTGCTGGAATAATAACTAGCTATTTTGATGATCAACCTAATAACGATATTAAAAAGATAATTACTGCTGCAGAGCAGCAGTTGGGTTATTAATTAGCATTGAAAAGATCTCCAACAACTTTTTCAGCATGACTTTTTAATTCATTAATATCAGAAAAATCTTTAGAATCAATAGTTTTGCCGATATTAACCAAAATATCTTTTTTATACGGTACTTCTCCATATTTTAATCCAACTACAGCAACTGGAATTATTTTGGCATCGATATCTTTTGCCATATGAAAAGCT
Source organism: uncultured Gammaproteobacteria bacterium (assembly GCA_964353115.1). Taxonomy (GTDB): domain Bacteria; phylum Pseudomonadota; class Gammaproteobacteria; order JAGOUU01; family JAGOUU01; genus CAYGUI01. The sequence continues at coordinate 11,026 of CAYGUI010000019.1, read as the reverse complement.
CCTTTTTTAAATGTTTGTAATTTTCCTGTTCTTGAGCGAGTACCCTCAGGATAAATTAATAGTTTAATGCCGCTAGTTAAAATTTCCTTAGCCCTTTCCAACGATTTTAGTGCTTCAGATCGGTTTTTTCGATCAATGAAAACAAATTCTGAATGTGCCATAGCAGGTCCCCAAAGAGGAATTTTACGCATTTCTTTTTTAGCTAAAAATCTAAGTTCGCCTTTAAAAGCGTAAGTTAATATTGGTATATCAAAATAATTTTGATGATTACTTATAATTATATAAGCCTGATTTTTTTCAAAATTTAATTCTTCTTCCTTGTTGATAATTATATTTAATTTGCCAATATTTACGGTATTTAATCCGTATTGATAAAAAATTTTATTAAAATAAGCTCTATTTTTTTTTCCACCGCCAGTAGTAAATAAGGCTAAAAGACTAGGTTTTATGACAGCTAATATATATTGAATTCGTCTTATTAATTTAAACATTAGTTTATAATTGCCCCTCCTAGACAAATATCATTATCATAAAATACTATCGATTGTCCTGGTGTAATTGCGCGTTGTGCATCTTCAAATTCTACTAATAAGTTTCCATTTGATTGTTGTGAAATACAGCATTTTTGATCTGGCTGTCTATATCTGGTTTTTGCAGTGCAATTAAAAGGTAAAATTGGTTTTGTATTAATCCAAGTATCTTGCGAGCAAATCAAATTATTTTTAAATAATTTTGGATTATCATTTCCTTGAACAACGATTAAATTATTACTTTTTATATCTTTGTCAGATACAAACCATGGTAATTCAGAATATTTGGCGTTACCGCCAATGTGTAATCCTTGGCGTTGACCGATAGTATAATACATCAGACCATTGTGGCGCCCAATAATTTCGTCGTGCTCTGTCATAATATTGCCAGGCTGAGCGCCAAGATAGTTTTTTATAAAGTCAGCAAATTTTCTCTCGCCAATAAAGCAAATTCCCGTGCTATCTTTTTTTTGGCTGTTGATGAAATTATTCTCTGTCGCTATTCTTCGTACTTCTGTTTTGCAAAGCTCTCCGAGGGGAAATAAGCTTTTTTGTAGCGCATGTTGTGATATGGCGTATAAAAAATAACTTTGATCTTTGTTGGCGTCATGACCTTTGTGTAAAAATGCTGCGCCGTTTAGCTCTGATTTTGCGACATAATGGCCAGTTGCTATGTAGTCAGCACCTAGCACCTTAGCATAGTCAAGAAAGGCCTTAAATTTGATTTCGCGGTTACATAATATGTCAGGATTAGGTGTGCGACCAGCTTTTAGCTCGGCTAAAAAATGCTCAAAAACATTGTCCCAATACTCGGCAGCGAAATTCATAGTAAGTAACGGAATACCAATTTTAGCGCATACTTTTTCTGCGTCTTTTAAGTCTTCCTTAGCGCTGCAATAGTCAGCAGTGTCATCTTCTTCCCAATTTTTCATGAAAAGACCAGTGACATCATATCCTTGATTTTTAAGTAAAAGAGCGGATACAGAAGAATCCACACCGCCTGACATACCGACAACTACTTTATTCATAGATCTTGTGCTAGAATCTTTAGAGTTAAACCGTCAATTATAATCTAATTAAATAGCTATGTACAGAAGGAACTATTTTATCGAATTATTATTATCCGTATTTTTTATGTTAATTATAGTAAATACATCAAATAGTTATGCTGTATCAGTAAAGAATATTTACAGTGCAAATGTTTCACCATCTGATGATGAAGCTCTTAAAAAAGCGTTGGAGCAGGTATTAATAAAAGTATCTGGGGTAACGATAATACTTGAAAATCCAATAATAAAATCTAGCTTAAAGAATCCTAAAAAATATATTATCAAAACGTCATACAATAAAGACGTTACTAAAGTAGATTTTTCTGCTGCTGCTATAAATAATTTAGTGCGCAGCTCCGAGTTTTCTGTATGGCAGGAAAATCGTCCGCAAATTATTTATTGGATTGCTTTAAACGAAGATAATAAAAAGACTTTATTAACTCAAGAAAAGTTACTAAATGATTATAAATTACAAGATATTAATTATCTTATTCATAAATCTCAAGAGCGCGCATTGCCGTTTGTTTTTCCAATTGAGGATTTAGCAATATCTTCTACTATATCTATTAATCAGGTGTGGAATAAAGATACAGATGCTTTACTTGAATCATCAAAAAGCTATATGGCAGATGTAATTGTTGCCATCAATATTTATCAAGATGATTTAGGTTTTTGGAACAGTGATTGGACAGTTTTATTTAATAATGAGCAAGATAGCTGGTCATTACAAGATTTGTATTTAAAGCAAGTTATAAATAAAGGTGTAGACAAAATTACTAACTTTCTAATGGAAAAATATATTAGTAATAATAAAAATGCTAGTTATATTTATACAGTTGAAGTTAATAACGTCGATACTTATAATAAGTTGCAATATTTGATTAAAAATATAAGAAAAAATAGTATTGTAAAAAATGTGGCTGTTAAAAATGTTCAAGGTAGTAAGGTGAATCTAGAAATAACTGCTCATGGTGATCTAGCTAAGTTAAAAAACTCTCTTGGATTATCTTCATTTTTAAGTGTAGCTAAAAATAATAATGATAAATCTGAACAATCTAAATTGGTTTATAAATGGGTAGCATAGAGTTTATTGGGCGTAATATACCTAATTTAATTAGTTTTTTACGTATTTTATTTATATATCCTTATGTTATAAGTTTTCAAAATGCTGATTACAAAACAGCTTCGTTAATTTTTATTTTTCTGGGCATTAGCGATGGCTTAGATGGTATTTTAGCGCGCAGGTTTAATTTAAGAAGTGGGGCGGGGGCTATATTAGATCCTTTAGCTGATAAATTATTATTGGTTATTTCCTGCTATCTTATGTGGAAGTATGGTTTTATGCCATTCTATCTTTTTTTCGTGATAATTTTACGAGATGTTTTAATTATTTTATTTGCAATTATTTCTCATGTGATTTTTGGAAATTTCATGATTAGTAAGAAAAATAAACCATTATTATTTGGTAAATTAAATACGGCATTATTATTATTTACTGTTGTCTGTATTTTGTTAAATTTGGCATGGATTAAAATACCCGAGCAATTTTTAACTTCTATATTTTATATTTCTTTTATATCTTGTTTTATCAGTGGATTTAGTTATTTGGGAGTATTTATAATTAAAATTTTGAGAAAAACAAAATGACTTTACAATTACCATTAGCTGTTGGTTTACTTGAAGATGCTAATTTAGAAAATTTTAATAAACAGGGTAACGAGTTTATTGTTACTTTGATTGAAAAAATGATAGAAAAAAATAGCACTCATGAGTCATTAATATACTTGATTGGCTGTGAAGGTATGGGGAAAAGTCATTTATTGCAGGCGGCGGTCAAAGCTGCTTGTAAAGAGAATTTACAGGCAGTTTATTTGCCAATGAAGGAGCTAATAAATTATTCTGTAGATATTTTTGATGAACTTGAGAACAGCTTTTTAATTTGCATCGATGATTTACACCTAATAGCTGGTGATATAAAGTGGGAGAAAGCATTATTTGAATTTTATAATCGTTGCTATGATAGCGGGGCAACTTTGTTTGTTTCAGCAACTATGCCATATAATAATTTAAATTTTTGCCTTCCTGATTTGCAATCACGTTTTGCTTGTGGATTATCGCATCAAATAAAAGAACTGTCTGATGAGTCAAAAATTAATATTCTTGAGCAAAAAGCTGTTAATCGTGGATTAGTTATGTCATTAGACGCGATAAACTTCCTACTAAAAAATTATTCTCGTAGTATTTGTAAATTAGTGGAAGTTTTGGATTTATTAGACGAAGCTTCTTTGTCTGCAAAGCAAAAAATTACCTTGCCATTTGTCAAAAAGGTTATTGCTTTAGAGTCTTAATAATTTCTTTATATAACTGTAAATTTCCTGCAGCTATATCATAGTCTTTAGTTATATCATTTTTATCAAGAAGATTATCATGAGCATTAAAATCACTGCTTATGCCGCCAGCTTCTTTAATTAAGATCATTCCAGCAGCAATATCCCATATTTTCAATCTCGGCTCCCAATAACCATCTAAGCGGCCACAAGCCACATATGCTAATTCAAGAGCGGCAGCACCAGGACGTCGTATATCAGAAACTTTAGGCAGCATTTTATTAAAAGATTGAAGATAATTTTCTAATATATCAGGGTGTCGAGTTGGAAATCCTGTACCAATTAAAGCATTTTTAAGCTGCTTTTCTTTATTTATGCGTATTCTTTTATGATCAAGCTGTGCGCCTTTACCATCAAGAGCAGTAAAAAGTTCGTTTTTTAAAGGATCATAAACTAGTCCTAAAACAATTCTATTTTTATGATGCAATGCAATAGAAATACAAAAATGAGGTAATCCATTAATAAAATTACGAGTTCCATCAAGTGGATCAATAATCCAAGTATTATCACCTTTTAAATCAACAAAGGATTCTTCAGCGATAATCCCATCATCAGGGTAGGCTTTTTGCAAAGTATATACAATAGCATCTTGCGCTAAATTATCAACGTTAGAGGCGAAGTCATTAAGGCCTTTTTCGGTAATATCAATGCCTTGTCTGTCATCGTAATATTTTGTTATGATTCGCCCTGCTTTGCGAGCAGCTGCTATTGCGGTTTGTAGCTTCGGTTCCATGTGGCATAATTTATATTATTTACTATTAAATTACAAGGCATTTTGTTTTTTGCTGTAATAAAGTAAAATAGTCTTGAATATATATGGATAAGGAGATCTATATGCGCCAAAGCAAAAACTTAAAAAAAACTAGCACTGAAGAATCATCACAAAAAGATTTAAATGGTAAAACTTTAGATCGCGCTTGGTTTTATGGCTATAAAGCGGCCCAAGGCGGTTTGTTAGAGGAATCTAACCCATTTCATCATCATTCAGAAAATTACTTTCTTTGGGTTGAAGGCTGGTGGGTTGGATTTTATGAATAGCCGATTCTAACCTTGATAAAATAATAAGTATGGGATAAAAACTGGACATGTAAAAGCATGTCTAGTTAAAATTTCATTATTGCAGTTTTTGCTTTAGACGTTAAATCTAAATAACATTACATCGCCATCTTGTACTATATAATCTTTTCCCTCTAAACGCCATTTGCCAGCATCTTTTGCACCAGCAAATCCTTTATTGTTTATAAAGTCATTATAGGACACAACTTCAGCTCGGATAAAACCTTTTTCAAAATCAGTATGAATTTCTCCAGCAGCTTGTGGCGCTGTAGCGCCAACTTTAACTGTCCAAGCACGAACTTCTTTTTCACCAGCTGTGAAATATGTTTGTAATCCTAAGAGCTTATAACTAGCACGAATTAATTTATTTAACGCGGGCTCATCTAAGCCTAATTCAGCAAGAAAATCTTGTTTATCTGTCTCATCAAGCTCTACTAATTCAGCTTCTATTGCAGCGCAAACAGGTATCACTTCAGAATTATCATTTTTTGCATATTCTTGAACTTGAGCAAAAAATTTATTCTGTGATATATCATTGTCATCAACATTAGCTATATATAAAATTGGCTTGCTGGTTATAAGTTGTAAGCTACCTATTAATTCTTGCTCAGAGCTGTCTAATTTTAAGCTCCTGGCACTCAACCCCTGGTCTAAATGCTTTTGCAATTTTTCTAATAAATTAAGTAATGTTTTAGCTGTTTTATCGCCACTTTTAGCATTTTTCTGTGCTTTTAATACTGATTTAGATATCGACTGTAAATCAGCCAATACTAGCTCTGTATTAATAGTTTCAATATCATCAATGGGATCTATTTTTCCAGATACATGAGTAATATCATCAGAATCAAAGCAACGAACTACGTGCAAAATAGCATCTGAGCTTCTAATATGTCCTAAAAATTGATTACCTAAACCTTCACCTTCGGCTGCACCTTTTACTAGGCCAGCTATATCGACAAATTCCATCATGGCAGGCACAATGCGCTCAGGCTTTACTATATCCGATATTTTTTCTTGGCGTGGATCAGGAACTGGAACCATACCAACATTAGGATCAATTGTGCAAAACGGGTAGTTTGCTGCTTCTATTTTGGCTTTTGTTAAAGCATTAAATAACGTTGATTTACCTACGTTAGGTAATCCTACTATTCCACAATTTATTCCCATATATTTTACTTATGTCTTATTATTTATTTTTTTGTATGTAATTCTTTCATTACCTTGTCAAAATTGCCAGTCAAAATATCATCAATATGTTTTTGTGCACATATAATCGCATTATTTATTGCAATAAAGTCATCTTCTGACGTTTTTTTCAAAACATAATTGGTAACTTGATTTTTATTACCAGGATGCCCAATTCCAATGCGTAATCTATTATAATTTTCTGTCCCTAAAAATTGAGAGATACTTCTAAGACCATTATGTCCGCCATGACCACCACTGATTTTCAATCTAATATCTCCAACAGGAAGATCTAATTCATCGTGGGCAACTAAGATATTTTGTGGGTCAATTTTGTAGTATTTAGCAACTAAATTTATAGCATTACCACTTTCATTCATGTATGTCGTTGGTTTGAGCAACAAAACAGGAATATTATTTATAGTAATTTTTGCTATTTGGCTATTTAATTTGCTATTGACGCTAAAGGGGGATAATGCGCCATACTTTTCATGTAAGGCATCAATAAACCAAAAACCCGCGTTATGGCGGGTTTTTTCGTATTCTGGACCTGGATTCCCTAGTCCGATAATTAATTTTATAGAGTTTTCTTTAGTCGTCATGTTAGCTCTATAAAGAGTAGTTACTCAGCTTCTTTAGATCCTTCGTCTTCATTCGCATCGTCAGCAGAGTTTTCTTCACTAGAAGCTTCTTTAGTAGAAGTTTCTTCTACTTCTTCTCTAGCAGCATGTAAAGAAACAACTATTTCATCGTTCTCTTCTGAAAAATGGTAAAGCGCAACACCTTTTGGAAGTTTAACTTCAGATAAGTGTAAAACTTGGTCTAGTTCAAAACTGCTTACGTCAATTTCAATAAATTCAGGTAAATCTTTTGGTAAACAAGAAACTTCTAAATCAGTGTGATTATGAGAGAAGTGACCACCATTTTTAACGCCTGGAGCGTCATCTTCGCCTAAAAAGTGTAAAGGAACGTGAACAGTTAATTTTGTGTTAGCACTAACTCTTTGAAAATCAACATGTAAAATTTCAGGTTTATATGGATGGCGATGTAAAGACTTAATTATAGCCTTTTCAATTTTTCCATCTATGCTAAGAGAAATTACATGTGAAAAAATAGCTTCATTTCGAAGTTCTCTAACCAATTCATTAGCCGGAACAGTAAGATGCATAGGTTCTTTTTTTGCACCATATAATATTGCCGGCACCTTTCCAAGGCGACGTAGGTTACGGCTAACGCCAGTGCCTTTTTCGGCTCTTGGGCTTACATTAAATTTGAATTCAGCACTCATTTTAATTCTCCAATAAAATTAATCCGGGGATTATATCACAAAATATAATATAAAAACTATATAAACATAGAGCTAACAGACTCTTCTCCGCGTACTCGGCGAATTACTTCAGCCAAAGTTTCGTCTAGTGACACTTGACGGATTTTATCACATTTATTTGCTTCTGGTGATAAAGAAATAGTATCTGTTACAACTAACTCATCAATATCAGAATTTTTCAATCTATCTATGGCTGGGCCAGATAAAATAGGATGGGTGCAATATGATACAACTTTTGCAGCCCCTTTGTTTTTTAAGGCAGTAGCTGCGCTGCATAATGTTCCAGCAGTATCTACCATGTCATCAACTATAATGCATGTTCTGCCATCAACATCACCGATAATATTCATAATTTCAGCAACATTTGGCTCAGGACGACGCTTATCGATAATTGCCAAATCTGAATTGAGGTTTTTAGCAAAAGCGCGAGCTCTTACTACACCACCGACATCAGGAGAAACAATCATTATATTATCATAATTTTGCTTTTCAATATCATTGACTAATACTGAGGTTGCATAAACATTATCAACAGGCATATTAAAAAAGCCTTGTATTTGATCAGCATGTAAATCAACAGTAATAATACGATTAATCCCAACTGTAGCTAGCATGTCAGCGACTAATTTAGCGGTAATTGGCACTCGCGCTGAGCGTACTCGTCTATCTTGTCTTGAGTATCCATAATATGGAATTACAGCAGTAATTCTGCCTGCTGATGCTCTGCGTAAGGCATCAACCATAATCAATAATTCCATTAAATAATCGTTACATGGAGCGCTAGTAGATTGGATAATAAAGATATCATGACCGCGAACATTTTCTTGAACTTCAACCATAATTTCGCCATCACTAAAGCGATCTACTTTGGCTTTACCAAGTTCTACGTCAAGTTTTTGTGCGACAGCTTGTGCTAATTGAGGGGTAGCATTACCACAGAAGATTTGTAATTTTTTTGCCACGGCTGTTTGGTAGTGTTTTAAATGAGTTGGCTGGGGCACCAGGATTCGAACCTGGGAATGCAGGGATCAAAACCCTGTGCCTTACCGCTTGGCGATGCCCCAACAAATTATGATGCTATTGTGCAAGAACTTGATTTTGTTGTCAAGGGAATAACGGCAAAAAAAATATTATTTGCTATAATTGTGTTATTGGCAACAAGGAATATTTTTTATGGATAAAAATTTATCAATGCTGCTTTCATCTTTATTTTTACTCAGCCTATTGAATAGCTGTAATGGGTTTAGATGGAATGCTAATGATTGTGAGAGTGGTTGTCTAGCTGTAAGCGGAACTTACCAAGATCTGGGTGGGGCATTTAAAAATACTTGTGATGTTGGAAGTTTAGATGATACCTCTAGCAACGCCCTAGATTCTGATGTTTGTACTGGTCTTGAGTTAGTTTGTGGTGGTGCAGATAAGGTATATGGTACTAGATGTTCTGCTTGATAATTATTAGTTAATCTGCTAATATATGCTCCATGATAGCATATGTTGATATTCGAAACAGAGATGGCAAATTAGTTCGTTATTATTTTAATGTCGCTGAAGATGTACAAATTCAAAATGTTAAAAAGACGAATTTTTTAGATCCTTTGTATTGGATTATTCCTGCACAAAGCTCTTCATCTGATATGCGTATAGATAAATTAGATGAATTAGCAGCAAAATCTTTCGCAATATCAGAAGAAGCCCCTAAGTACCATTCAAAGCTAGAGGTTTTATATGCTTTTGCTGTATCTATAGTTTCAATGGGGGCTATATTTTCTATTGCAATGGCTTTTATGCTATCTCTTTTTGCTCTAAATCCTGTTACTTGTGGAATAGTCGGTGGTGCTGTTGCAATTGGTGCTGTGTGTCTAGGATTGGCTTTTATGGCCAGTTTCTTTGTTTATAAATACCGTGAAAAAAAGGAATTGAAAAAAGCTGAATGCTCTGATTCTTTTCAAGATGAGTCAAAAAAGATTAGTAAAGAAGATTTTGAAAAATTATTAGAAGACGTAAGTACCCAGCAAAAAGATATGGCCTGTATTCATGAACAAGAAGAAAAAGTCGTTATGTCTGAAACAACTAGAGTTATAAGTTCATGTAAAATAAATGGCTTACGTGCTTCTGATTTTAGAGTGCGCGATGAAATCTATGTTGCAGAAGGAGCTCTTCAGACAGTTAGAAAAGCCAGCGCTTCACTAAGATCTTAATTTTCGCAACTCCATTATTTAGCTGTAATTTCTTTGGCATTAAAAAGCCATTGAAATTACTGTATTCTAAATAATTTATTTTCCAATTATTTTGCTCTAAATAAATTAGAATACCTTGTGTTTCATAATATTCAGTTTTAATAGGAGCAGAATTATCAGAAATTCCCAAAATCCATTTTTGCATGCTATGAGTTGGAATATACCAGCTGGTGTAATCTTGAATAAGTTCTTCTGGCGTATTGGCAATAATTTTTTGCTTATTTTGATCTATTAAGATTGCATGTTCGGGGGTGACAGTTAGAGTTATATTTCCTTGATGTAATGGACCATAGATTATTAGCTGATAATTATTTTTATCATTTTGTTGCCAAGTAAAATCTCCAGAATCACTATGTCCATGAGAGATAACGCCAATTCTTCCTGATAATTCAAACTTATTTATTTTTTGTAAACGATTTTTTGGTATAATGCGCCAGTTAGATTGGCTAGATTTAGTTATTGTACTACAGTTACATAATAATACAGATAAACTTATAGTTAATAAACTAAAAAGAAAATACGATTTTAATTTCAAATTCATAGCCCAATTTTAACATAAAAGATTTTGAAAATTTTATATGAATTTATTTTTATTTGGACTTAATCACAATACTGCGCCGCTTGAATTACGAGAAACTTTAAGTATTTCAGAAAAAGAATATCATTCAGCACTTAGTGATTTTTTAAATTATTCTAATGCACACAGTGCATTTATTTTATCTACCTGTAATAGAACCGAAATATTTTTTGAAGCTGATGATGAAAATTTAGCTTTAAGCTGGTTGTTAAGTTATAAAAATATAGATAAAAGTAAGGTTGATAATTATAAAAGTCATTTTTATGTATATCGCAAATTTGAAGTTATAACACATTTAATTAGAGTTGCTAGCGGTTTAGATGCTTTAGTTTTAGGGGAGGCGCAAATATTTGGCCAGTTTAAAAAAGCTTTATTTAAAGCGAAAGAAATAGTTGAGTTTAGTAAAGTAGCGGATAAAATTTTTCAAACAGTTATTAGTGCTACTAAGGAAATAAGAACTGATACTTCTATCGGTAAAAATTCTTTATCTATTCCGTATATAACTATAAATTTGGCCAAAAAATATTTTGACGATTTCAGTAACAAAAAAGCTTTATTAATCGGTGCTGGTGAAACTATAGAGTTATGCTTAAAATATTTATTAGAGAGTAATATCTCGGAAATATTTTTAGTTAATCGCAATATTGATAATGCTTATAAAATTACTAAAGATATAGC
>CAYGUI010000018.1:0-25167 GCA_964353115.1 uncultured Gammaproteobacteria bacterium | reverse complement strand
CATTTACACTTTAAAATTATAGTATAAAAATTAGACAATTTTATTAGCATGCTTTAGGTGTTATTATTTGCTAGTTATTTTATTCCTACCAGATTTTTTTGATTCATAAAGTAGAATATCAGCTCTAGACATTAGGGTTTTTATTGTGTCGTTTTCGGTTATCTCAGTTATTCCAATGCTTATAGTTACTTTTAGCTGAAGATCTTCGCTTTTAATAGTTTTGTTTTCAATTTGTGCTCTAATTTTTTCAGCAGCTTTTTTACCATTTTCCAAATTTGTTTCTGGCAAGATAACTAAAAATTCTTCACCACCTAGTCTTCCAGCGCTATCAGTATCGCGCAAATTATCGCGAATTATTTGTGTGGTGTCAGAAAGTACAATATCTCCAACTAAGTGCCCATGTTTATCATTAATATCTTTGAATAAATCTAAATCTAACATAATTATGGTAGAAGATGTATGATATCGTTTGACCCTGTTGAGTTCTTTTTCTAGTTTTGAATAAATATTTTTACGACTATCAAGCTGCGTTAGTTGATCAACGTTAGCGTGATAGGTTAGCTCACGATTATATGCGATTGTAGATATTTGATATTCTGCAATATAATAGGAAAGAGTTAAACTTAGAAGAATATTTATTAATATTACATAATATAAATATTTATATTTAATCAAGGTGTAATCATTTTTATCGAAAAAAGAACCTAAATAGTATTCAGTTGGTTCATTAACAATGGAGTCATATATACCAGAAAAATTTATTTTATGTAAAACAAAAATATATTTATCGTTATCAATCACAGCAGCATCATTATTAATTACAGCTTTCCATATCTCTGGATATAAGTTCTCCAAAGTTTGATTTTTACGATTTAAAAAATAATTTCCCCATTCTTCGTTTTTATTATGTGAGGCTATAATGTAGCCATTGTTGCTGAATAATATACTGTTATTCGCCATAAGATTTTTTATTTGTTCTTTAAGTCCTATATTTATTATTACCATGCCAAATAAAGAATCATTTTCTTTTATGGGGCTTGAAATTCTTAAAACTGGGTTGATGGGAATTTCCATTTCTCCATGCTCATAATTTGGCTCAATGCGTGAAAGATATACCGAGTTTTTGCTAATCTTAGCTGTTTTTAAAAAATAGCCCCTTTTAGCTTTATTTTGTAATTCAAAAGTTTTTAAAATGAAAGAATGATTTTCTTTTTTATCTACTCTGACTAACTCATCACCGCTATAGTTTATGTATCTTACTTGTTGATAATTTGGGTTTATTTCAGAGCTGAACTTAAAAATATCTGCAATAAAAAGATTATTATCAACTATTGATTGGGTTACTGAAAAAGACTTTTTAATAACTTTTTTTAATAAAAGACAGTCTTTAATAGCGTGTCCAATTGATTCTTCAAAAATAGAGATTTTAAACTCTAAAGAGCTTGTTTCTTTTTTTATATCGTCATCTTTATTTTCACTTAAATAATAGCTTATTGAAAATAAGCTTATTGAAAGAAATAAAGCTGTAATTGGTATAAAATATTGAAAAAATATTAGTACTTTTTCTCGCGTTGATAATAATTCCATTTATGTATGGCTCTTGAATCCTTATGCTATTATTATAGCAACAAATAGAAAATTTGAGATAAATTGTAAAATGATTAGATTTTTTTTTAAGGTATTTGTTTTTCTACAAATATTGATGAATGCCTCATATGGTGCTACCGAGGAAATAACCCCATCTGATGTATTTAAGCAAGCATCAATTCTTGAAATGCGATTAAAATTAATATATCAAGAAATGGGACTTACACTGCCAACTAATTATAATATAAATGTTTTTAATGCTGAACCTAGAGAAGTTTATTATCAAGCAATATCGTTGTTTAATACTTCAAATCAACTATTTTTTGAATTTACTGGTAAACAAGATTCTAGAATTGTTCAATTAAAAGAAAATATTGCTCCAAAAGATGTGTTGAAAGTCTTAAAGCAAATTGACGAGATGTTTTTCTTCATAGAAAGAGAATTAAAAATAAAATATTTGCCACAGGAGATAAAGGTGATTACAGCAATTCCTGATATGGTTTTTAAGAAAGTAACAATGTTAAATCATCAAGTATCTGATTTATTAGATGTTAAAACCAATGCTCGGGATGTATATTATTCTCTTAATTTTGCAGTTGATTATTCTAAAAATTTATTAAAAAAATGCACCAAAAAAGATGTTAATTTTATTCTTCCAGAATATGTTGGAGGAAAAACAGCTAAAGATATGTTTATGTATTTATTAGATATGTTCCAAATTGTAAAAAATATTGCAAAATCTTTTGATATAAAAACTATGGATATAGTTTATAAGAAAGATAAAAATTATAATGTCACATCAAATGACGTCTTGGTTTTATCTAATATTATTGTTTCTGAGTTGGCTTATCTTAATTTTAAAATTGGTGAATCGCCAAAAATGGAGCGAACTAGTATTTCAAAAAAAATAATTTCAAATAATTATCAGCTGGTAAGAGGCTTAAAAGAGCAGCTTAATGAAATTGTTTCGTGTATTGCTAAAAATCCTGATTTTGTCAAAATTAACAAGTAATATTTTTAACAACAATAAAGTTATTAGCAGATAAATTTTTTATATTTTCTGCTTTATCCAGAGCTTTGTTGATAATATCGGTAGGGGCTTGTATATAAATAAATAATCTACTTGGATTATGTTTTATAGTATTTTGAAATTGAATGCTTTGTTCTGGTAAACCAAAGCGTAATTCAAACGAGTTATTCTCTAAAACTCCGATGCTAGGTATGATTGATTGCCTGGTTTTGTCACCACTACCAAATTTTTGATTACATATAGTTGAAAATAAATACTGCATATTTAAATTATATGCAACAAAAGCCGGGCCCATTAAAATATTGGCAAGATGTGTGCCGTCAGGATCAACTTTATAATCATAGCTATGCATAAAAGCTTGATTATCTTTAAATTTATTTATTCCCAATTCTGAATTACCGATTATTAAGCATGAGTGATTTATTAATCCAAACTCTGGTACTAATTTTGACCATGAATTTGTATTTTTTATTGCTGGGAAATTGGTCGTAATATTATTATTTATTAATGAAATTTTATCGTTATGATATTTGATATTATCAATATTTTTATCGATAAGTTCTAATTTATTAGATGCCGTATCATGAATAATGGGAATAAATTGTGCATTAAAATTATTAATTGAATTTAATAAATTACAAAGTTCTATAGCATTATAAAGGCCACTATTTCCACCGCAGGCAGCGCACTGTAAAGTGCTTTTGTATTGATTGTTATTAACTTCTGAGCCATGACCAACAATATAAATATAATCGCAATCTAATTTATCGTTATATATATCAAGCCCCATACTGAAAAATAAGTCCTGTATATTTTTAATGATTTTACTGTTTATGTCGTGTTTATTATATGTAATGCTATTTTTATTTTTTCTATAAAAATTAAAATTTTTTAAAATAGAATTGATTAAGTAAAAAATACCAAATAATTCATAATGAACAAAAGCAGAAGTCATGCGTACACGTTGCCTGCTAATAGCAGTAGATAATTTTTTTAATATTTTATTAAAATAATTAGATTTAACTTTTTTGGTAATAAATTCTTGTTGTGCTCCTGGATAGCAATATTTGTCATGGCATCCGTCTTTTTTTATTACTAATGGTAAATTAAAAAAACCAGCTGCCCCATGTGTTTCTTCTTGTACTGTTTTTTCGATAGCTGTGCGCACATTTAATGAACGCGGATCCATGCATAAAATCCATTTATTTTTTTTATTTAAATTATGCTTTTGTTTTTGCCTTAATAATTTAATGTTATTTTCTTGAGTGTTTTTTTCTTTTTTATAATTATAGGAATGCTTAGTAGGTTCAAAATCAGACATTTTATGTTCATTTGTAATGGCAAATTTTGAGTAAAAATATTGATTAGCGAGCCAAAATATTAAAACTTCAGTATAAAGATCTAATTGATTATGGGCTTTAAGATATCCAAACCATCCAGAATTATTAAAGATAATATTAGTGCAGTATTGTTCATAATCATTAATATCTAATTTTTGTGCAAAATATGATATTGCAGAAAAATGATTGTCCGGAATATTTTTTAATATATCACGCCATTTTTTATTATTTTTTTTATAAATATTACGCCATATTTTTAATTTATTGTTTGTTATTAATTTTGCAACTTGCTCTAGAATTATATTGTCTAAATATGAATTTTCCGTTGTGCTAAATAAATCAAAAACTTCATCAAACTTAATTTTTTCTGCGATGTCTCCAAAAGGATTAACCCCAACCATTTTGTGTATTTCGGTTATGGGGGGGATGCAAGCTAACGCTTTATCGAAAATATTGCTATTTTGCATAATGATATCTTACTTTTAAAATAGGGGTATTGACGGATAGCCATTCAGAAATTTTGCGGCTTGATAAATAAAACACGGAATATAATGTAATAATCGCGTATTGAAAATTAATATTAATATCTATTCGTTGTAAATTTATGTTAGTACTTAAATAATGTATTAAAAATAAATATAGTGCCGTGATAAAAATAGTTACAATAATTCCAATAAGACTCTTCATATCGTAAATTAAATTTAGCCCACTAAACGCAATAAAAAATGCAGCTAATATATTTATTGGTAGCTCTATATGAATAATTAAACCAATTAAAAAAGATAAAAATATTAATATAGCGTCTGATAGTAAGGTGTTGGTATTAATTGGAAACTCTGAATCATAAAGCTCAGCCTGTGATAAAAACAAATTAGATTTTAATAATCCATGAGTAATTAAATGATAAATAGCGCCAGAGACAAAGCCAATAGCTATTTGTAAATACATATATCCCAACTGTCCACAAGTTGAATATATTAATTTTCGTTTAATATCTATTTGATTGATGATAAATATTTGTCCAAAAATACTACTGATAAGAGCTGTAATAATAATAATAAATTGTAAGCTTGTATTAGAAAATATTAATGGATAAAACAAATAGACAATATATGCGCCAAGGTTAATAATTCCAGCATGCATTAAGGCTGAAACAGGTGTTGGGGCTTTTATACTATCAATAAGCCACTTATGAAATGGGAATATTCCTGACTTAATAAATAATGATATTACTAATAAAAATAAAGCAAAAGTTGAAACTTGCGTTGTTAATATATCGGCAATATATATAGAATTGCTTTGCAGTCCCATAGTAAATAGAGACGTAATTAGTAAGCAATCAGCTAAAATAAAATAATTTTTAATAGATTGGGTATTATTAGTATTAGATTCAAAATTAATAAGCTTATATAAAGCAAAAGAAATTATGGCCGACCCTGCGCCTAAGAAAATAATATTATTTCCTAAGATCATAAAAAATACGGCAATTTGTATAAGTGAAATATACTTGAATATATTTTTTTGGTTTTCTGAATAGAAGAAATAGCTTCGTGAAAAATTTATTATTATATTTAATAAAATAGCGGTGTAGGTTATTAATAAGCTAGAAATAAATTCAAGATTATTAGTATAAAATCCTACTATTGTAGTAATTACGGCAAATAAATTTATATACGATATAGCTCGAAAATTTTTCTTTGATATAACCGCTGTAACTAGCTGAATTATTAATGTAAATAAGTAAATATGGTAAATATTCATGGGAGTAAGTATGAGTTATTTATTATATGTTTACAAATTTATATTTCTTTAATAATATATCAGAAAAATATTATATATAATTATGAACCTTACTTCACATCAAATCCGTGTTTTTATAGCAGTTTCAGAGCTTGGTAGCGTCTCAAAAGCTGCTCAAAAACTTCATATGACCCAGCCTGCAGTGTCTAATATATTGAAACAACTGGAAAATTATTATGGGTGTAAAATAACCGAAGTAATATCACGTAAGCTATATTTAACCGAATATGGCAAAATTTTGTATAGCTCTTATACAGACATTCAAAATGCTTTTGATGCCACTAAAAACAAAATTAGCGCCTTAAATGGCCTCACAGCCGGGACCTTGAAAGTGGCAGTAGTATCTACAGCTAAATACTTTATGCCCAAAATGCTAGCCGGTTTTCGCGAGCTTTACCCCAATATAAATATTAAGCTCTCGGTCATGAATAGACAGGAAGTTATCGATAGGCTTGAAAAAAATCTTGATGATTTTACTGTTATGAGTTATCCACCTGATAATCTTAATATTGAAAGTAAATTATTATATGAAGATGAGCTAGTTGTTGTATCAGCCAACACATTAAATATCAAAGCTCATAAAGAACTAACAGTACATGATCTGGCCGATTTTTCATGGCTGTATCGAGAAAAAGGCTCAGGGACGTTATTTGCAAATCAGAAAATTTTTAAAAATCTTGAATTTACTCCACGGGATATAGTTGAGATAGGGGACAATGAAGCGATAAAGCAAAGCGTTATTGCTGGCTTTGGATTGGCTGTTTTATCACGCGCAAGTTGCAAAATTGAGCTGCGCGATAAGCTGTTGCGCGAAGTTAAAATTTCTGGTTTTCCTGTGAAGCATAACTGGTATATTGTAAGAAATAAGGGCAAAATACTCGCTCCATTGGTTGAGAAATTTTTTAAATTTTTATATGCACAAAAATGATTTTACTATAAGATCGGCTAGCAAAAATGATATCGAATCACTGTTAAAAATAGAGCAGGCTTGCTTTTCTGAAGACAAATATGACCTGCTAACAAAGCGGCATTAGCATAGTTTATTTCAGTTGGAAAAAAAAATGAACGTGTTTGTTGAGATAATAACGAAGAATGATCTTTCATCTTTATTAGAGTTTGATGCTGTTTTTATCAGGGAAACTACAGCAATAGGCAATCATACTTATACTTTCGCACGCAAAGCTGAGCAAGAAGATATTCCATGCTTAGATGATACCCAATCAATAATTCTTTGCTGCAATAAAGTATTTTTACATGAATTAATGTCGGCAAGTAAAATACCAATGCCAAATACTATTATTTTGGATAAGAAAAAATTATCAACGATATCAAAAAATATTGTTTATCCGGCAGTGTTAAAAATACCGGATGGATCATTTTCACGTGGCGTTGTTAAAGCTAATGATTATGAAGATCTTGTTATTAAAGCAAAAGAGTTATTAGATAAATCAGAGTTTATTTTATTGCAAGAATTTGTGAAATCAGATTTTGATTGGCGTATTGGGATTTTGAATAATCAGCCTCTTTTTGCAATAAAGTACTATATGTCAAAAGGGCACTGGCAAATATATAATCATGATCAAAAAAACAAAAAAGATGTTTATGGCGAGCATGAATGTCTGCCTCTTGAGGAAGTTCCTGAGAGAGTAATGGACTTAGCATTAAAAGCGACTAAAAAAATCGGTGCTGGACTTTACGGTGTTGATATCAAAGAAACTCGTGAAGGCCGCGTTGTGCTTATTGAAGTTAACGACAATCCAAATATTGATAATGGTGTTGAAGATAGCATTTTAGGTGATGAGCTTTATAAAACTATAATTAATCGCTTTATTTATTTGATAGAAAATCTGGCTTAATATACTCTAAAATATGTTGTAATTTAGTATTCAAAAAAAAGTTGGCTATAATGTTATATATCTCTAAAAAATATTTTATATGCCACATAAAAATATATTCAACTTAGCCCCTTCAGAAGTTTCATTTTATGAATCTATCTACGAAATTGATGTTTCTATTATTATATTAAATAAAAAAGCTGAAATTGCTATGGCTAATAAAGCTGCTAGTAAATTTTTGGGGTATTCATTATCTGAACTTTCTAATATGACGTTGCTAGATATTGATAGTACATTAAGCTTAGAAAAATTACAAAAATTTTTAAAGCCAGCAAGTATAGATCTACCAATAATTTTTACTCATGATCTTAATAGAAAAAATGCTAAAAAAACGCCATTTGAAGCGACAATTAAGCAACAAAAAATAGGAGGTAAAAAATATTTTGTGCTTGTATTAAAAAATTTTAGTAAATTCTCAAGATCTAATACTTTCTTAAGCCATGAATTAAAACTGGAAAAACTAATAACTTCTGTTGGAAGTATTTTAATTGATAGTAAAAAAGACACTTTTGTATTTGATAATTTGGTAAAAATAATTGGAAAATTTTTTAAAACTGATAGTTGTTATCTTATTGAGTATGGTAAAGAAGATAATGAAGTATTTAAATTACATAGATGGAATGCTTTAAAGCAAAAAACAGATAAAAGAGCAAAGTTTAAAAATTTAACAGACTTAATCCCATGGTCAAGATCAGAACTTATAAATTATACGTATATAAAGATTAGCAATCTTAAATTAGAAGAATATGATGATCCTAAGTTTAATTGCTTAAGGAAAAGAAATGTTAAATCTATTATTCAATTTCCTATTATTGTAAATAAAAAACTATCTGCCATTTTAGGGCTTGAGATGTTTGAAGAAGAAAGGATATGGGATAAAAATATTATTCAATTTACTATGATAGTTACAGAAATGCTCTTAAGTTATATGACCAAAAAAGAATATGTTGTTAAATTAGAAGAGTATTCTGAGAAGATGGATGAGATTTTCAAACAGTCTATTATTGCAATGACAGTACTCACTGAATTTTCTGATCCTTATACAGTTGGACATCAGCGTAATGTAGCTAAGTTATCAACAGCAATCGCACATCATCTTAAATTAGAATCATCATTAATTCAAAATATTGATATTGCGGCTAAAATTCATGACATTGGTAAAGTAGCAATTCCTTTAGCTATATTATCTAAGCCCGGTAAGCTTTTAGATGAAGAATATGCGTTAATTAAAGTCCACCCTAGAATAGGATTTGATATTTCTAAAAATATTAAACTTCCAGCCATAATTGGTGAAATTATTATGAATCATCATGAAAGATTAGATGGTAGTGGGTACCCGCATGGCCTAAAAGGCGATGAAATTTCTTTAGCTGTCAGAGTTGTATCTGTTGCTGATACGGTAGAGGCTATGAGTAATCGTCGGCCATATAGAAGCGCTAGAGGTATTGATACTGCTTTAAAAGAAATTATTAAAGAGGCCGATAATAATAAATTAGACAAAAAGGTTGTTAATGCTTGCCTCAAGATATTTGATCAAGGATTTGAATTTAATAAATATTAATAGCGCTATAGAATCTATCTATGCCAAGCATATAAAAAACATATTTTTCTCTATCGACTATTTTCCTTACACTTAAATTATCCAAAACAAATAATTAACGGAGGAAAATATGAAGGAAAAAATGATTAAGCAGCTACTTGAATCAAAAAAATCTCGTGGTCTTATAAATGCTATTAAATGCTGTATGGCAGATTTGTGTGGATAGTATGAATTTACCTAACCTCAAAGAATTATTGATGTATAAAAATGAAAACGTTATCAAGCGCTTTTGCATACGCTATCCCAATCGCTCTTGTGAAGCAGATTTGATATTTCAAGATATGCTGCAATTTTTGTGGTTAGGTCAAAAGTTAAGAAATGATAAAATGCGGGATAGTGAAAATCCCGCATTTTCTTTTACCGCAGTAATGCATGAAGAAATGCGCATCATTGATGAAATGTGGCATGATTTTATTTTAATGACACAAGATTATCATGATTTTTGTATTAATTATTTTGGTAACTTTATTCATCATCAAGTAAATATGCGCGATGAGCTACAAAATGATATTGAATTAAATACCGATAATTTTTTAGAAGAAACAGAGCGCTATTTTTCTTATATATACGATAATCTTGGCGAAAAAGTTTTATATCGTTGGTTTAAAGAGCATTTTGCTGAGGATATTTCGTATTCTCATACATAATCACACCCTCTAAAAGATCGCTGTTTTTTTGAAATAAAAATTCATCGACAAAAAAACCATGAACAACTTCGCCATTAATTAATTTTAGTGTTAATTCGAAACTAGCAGCTAACGCGTTAGAGTTACTGATTTCGCCATAATAATTTTTAACATCAACTTTGCCTTCTAGAACAAAAGGTAAAAAGTTATTGAAAAATTCACGTGCATCAATTTTTCCTTGTGATGTTGAAACAACATAGCCATTGTTTGCAAATAAAGAAGTTATTTTAATGGCATCATGATTTTGTAGTGCAGTAGCATAATTTTTTATTTGATCTAATCTCTTACTATAATTTGCAAAGCTGGTGTTAATAAGTAAGAAAAAAGATATTATAATTTTTATAGTTTTATTCATATTTACTCCTTTATGTTATCACCATCAGATTTATCATATTTTACAATTAGTTGCCAGGAATTAAATTTTACTAAAGCAGCAAATCAGCTTGGAATTGCACAGCCATCATTGAGTTATGCGATTCAAAAGATAGAAAAAAACTTAGGTGTTGAATTATTTATTCGTAGAAAAGAAGGGCTAAAATTAACTCGCGCCGGAGAAGAATTATTATCTCACACTAAAAATTTGCTGCATCAGTGGGATAAAATAAAATGTCAGGTTTTATCAGTTCATAATGAAGTTCATGGGACTGTTAGTCTTGGATGTCCGGAAGTTTTAGCTCAACGTTTCTTGCCACAAGCTTTACATAATTTAGTAAATAATTATCAAAAATTAAATATTAATTTAACTCTTAATGTCTCAAAAATTATCACTGAAAAAATCATTGATATGTCACTTGATATTGGAATTGTTACTAATCCTATTCGGCATTTAGATTTAATTATTAAAAATATAGCTAATGACTGTACAACTTTATGGTACAACCCAAATTTAGTTGATCTTAATAATACAAGTAATATTTTGCTTTGTAACCAAAATTTGCCGCAAAGTTATGGGATTATAAAAGAACTAAATAATAGTCCAATAAAATATTCTCGAATAATTAACACCGATAGCTACCAACTTATAAAAAGTTTAGCTGAGTCTGGTTGTGGAATTGCGATTATTCCAGAAAGTATGGTTATCAGCGATAAACACAGTTGTTTAATAAAAATTAAGAATACCGCTGAGTATAAAGATGAAATTAGTTTAATTTATCGTCATGAAAATAAGGGCATCAAGTCGATAAAAGAAGTAATCAGTGCTATAACTAATTTATGGATAACATAACAACAAGCTGTTGTATCGTCGGTGGTGGGCCAGCTGGCATTATGGCTGGATTTTTATTGGCTCGAAATGGAATTGATGTTGTTGTATTGGAAAAGCATGAAGATTTTTTTCGTGATTTTCGTGGCGATACAGTACATCCTTCAACTCTAGAAGCTTTTCACGAATTAGGGCTTTTAGATAAGTTTTTAACCCATCCTCATCAAAAGGTACCGTCATTTAATGGCAAAATAGGCGATAAATTTATTAAGATCGGTGATTTCTCTCATTTAAAGGTTGCAGCACCATATATTGCAATGATGCCACAATGGGATTTTTTAAGCTTTTTATCTGAAGAAGCAAAAAAATTATCTAACTTCAAACTATTAATGGGAGCCGAAGTTACAGGATTATTATTTGATGATAATAATAAAGTAATCGGTGTTAAAGCCAATAATTTAGAAGTACATAGTAAATTAGTTATCGGCTCCGATGGTCGGCATTCAGTTACCCGTCAGGCGGCAAAATTAAAAGTAATTGATTATGGTGCTCCAATTGATGTTTTATGGTTCAGATTACCAAGAAAAAATTCTGATCCAGAAGAATCAGCATTTAACTTAGCGCCGGGTAAAATGATGGTAATGATAAACCGCGGTGATTATTGGCAATGCGCGTTTGTTATTCCAAAAGGAAAAATCGATGAAATAAAGTCTCAAGGATTAGAAAAATTTCAGAATTTAATTTCAAGTACTAACCAGATTTTAGAAGGTAGAGTAGTTGAGCTAGATGACTGGGATAAGGTTAAATTACTAACAGTTCAAGTTAATATGCTTGATAAGTGGTATCTTGATGGTTATCTTGCTATTGGTGATGCTTCTCATGCCATGTCACCAGTTGGTGGTGTTGGAATAAATTTAGCTATTCAAGACGCTATTGCGACAAGTAATATTTTATCAAAACCATTATTAGCAGATACTTTGACAATCAAAGATCTAGAAAAAGTTGAAAAGCGTAGAAAATTTCCAGCTCGTATGACACAACGAGTACAAATAATGGCGCACAAAAAAATAATCGGTGAAGTGATTTCTAATCAGACTGAACTTAAAATTCCATTATTTATAAAACTACTAGATAAAATACCTTTTTTATCGAGAATTACGGGATATTTAATTGGGATTGGTATTAGACCAGAAAAAATTAAGAACTAGCCCGTAAGTTAGGTTTCAATAAAAAATTTAGTACTGCTCCATATATTGGCAAAAAGAAAATAATACTAATAATTAATTTAAATCCTAAGTCTACTAATGCTATTTCAGGCCAATGAGTTGCCATAAAATAATCAGACGATTTATAAAAAGCAATAGAAAAGAAAATATAAGTATCAAAAATATTTCCAATAACAGAGGAGCATAGTGGCGCTACCCACCATTCAGTATTATTTCGAAGTTTTTGAAATATTGTTACATCCAATAATTGACCAAAAACATAAGCAGTAAAAGAGCCAAATGCTATGCGAAGAGCAATAATATTAAGCTCTAAAAGACTATTATTTGAGAATAAGCTTGATAAAACATAAGAAATTATAAATCCTGGCAGCATCGCCCTAAAAATAGTTTTTCTTGCTTCATTGCGCCCCAAAATTCTCACTGTTAAATCAGTAATAATAAATATCAGCGGGTAAGTAAATGCTCCTAAAGTAGTATGAAATCCAAATAATACAAAAGGATAGCGTACTAATATATTGCTAGCTGCGATAATTAAAATATGTAATATGGCAAGATTATTCATATGGTATTTTGATATATATTAAAAAAATTAGGGTATGTTTTATTAATGCATTCGATATTATGGATGACAGAATAACTATTTTTGTCATAATTTTCAATGCCAAATGCGGCAATGCTCATCGACATGGCAATGCGATGATCATTATGAGAGTCTATTTGTGCATGGTGTAGGTTAGAATTTTTTATAATTAATTCATCATGATTTTCAATTATATCAGCACCCATTTTTCGAAGTTCAGTAGTTATTGCAGCTAATCTATCGCATTCTTTTTTGCGTGCTATTGCGGCATTGTAAATTCTAGTCGTACCAGTTGCGTAGCAGCCGATTACGGCTAAAATTGGCGCAGCATCGATAAAATCATTAATATCTATGTCTATACCTGATAATTTTTTATAAATTTTATTATTAGAATTAATAAATAACTTATTATTCTTAATTTCTAAATCAGCCCCCATTTTAATTAATATATTTATAATTTCTTTGTCACCTTGTGGATCAGATATATCGATATTATTTATTTTAATAGTTGAATTAGTGATAATTGCTGCAGCTACGGGAAAAGCAATAGAGCTAAAATCTCCCGGGACAGTGTAATCAAAATTTTTCAGGATTTTTTTATTATAAATTTTATAATATTCGTAATTTTTATTAATATATTTAATATTAAATTTATCAAGCCAATATAGTGTTAAATCTATCCATGGCTTCTCACCTGGATTCGTGACGGTAATTTCTAATGGATTATCTAAAAATATCGCCATAATTATTAGCGCAGAGACTAATTGAGAATCTTGGCCATCAGAAATATGAGTAGCTCTAGAATTTATTGGGCCTTTTATAATAAATGGCGCATGATTATTATTAATTTTAATAATTTCTGCCCCCAATTGTTTTAAAGCATCTAATAAAGGACTAATAGGTCGATTAGTTTTAATTGATTCATCGCCAGTAATTACAGTATAAGAATTAATAAGTGCTGAAATGGCAGTTATAAATCTTAAAACTATTCCAGAATTCCCGGCATTTATAATATCTGTTGGACTTTTTATTTTTCCTGCAATGCCCGTAATTTTTAAGACATCATCTTGTTTTGTTATATTTGCTCCAAGCAATTTGCAGGCGTTTATCATCGCATCAGCATCGGGGGAAATTAAATAATTTCTAATAATACTTTCACCTTGTGCAAGACTTGCAAATAATATTGCACGCAGTGTGTGTGACTTAGATGAAGGGGCAAATATTTCTTTTTTTAAATTTGTTCTTTTTATTTTTTTATTCATTGGGTAAGATATTTAGATGGACATAAAATCTGATGGCAGGAAGCTAATATCTGCATTACTAATAACCATTTCTCATGCCATGATTATATATTATCTTGGTGTAGAGGCGCATGCTGGTGGCTCAATAATTCTTTTATTGCTTAATTTATTATGTATTACCGGTCAGATTGGATGTAAATATAGTAATGGTAGTTATATCACTAGGCCTGATGAAAAAGCTCTAATATATCCAACTGATCATCCACCAGTTGTAACAGCAGCAAAAGTTCCAGAATTTCCAGAAGTTTCAGATGATAAAAAAATAGTTGTGATGCCTCGCGAAACACCTGGTATAAGTTTAAATTTTGGCTCACGGGATAGTTTATGCGATTGATTACATTGTTTTTTATTATTTTTTTTAATTCAAATATATTTGCCCAAAATTTATCACAAGCTATAACTTTAGGCGCCGAATATATGCAAAACCATTTGCATCAAGATGGTAAATTTGATTACCAAGTTTTTCTTGATAAAAATAAAAAAAGCTTTGGCTATAACATCATTCGTCATAGCGGAGCTATATATTCACTGGGTTTATATAATAATTTTCATAGAAATAAGAAAACAGAAAATAGTATAAAAATTGCAACTAATTATCTAATAGATTTTAATAAAAATAATTCGCGTATTAACTTGGGAAATTTAGGACTTGGTCTTGTTGCCTTAACAAGCGCTTATAAAATAGAGCGAGATAATAATATAAGTAAAGAGATGTATAACTATGCTAATAATATTCTAAAGTTACAAAATGAAGATGGCAGTTTTGACACTGTATCTCTATATTATCCAGGTGAGGCGACGCTTGGATTAATCATGCTTTACAATTTTGATCATAATTCTAAATGGCTATTTGCTGCCGAAAAGAGCATAAATTATTTATTAAAAAAATACGAAATAACTAAGTATGTTCCGATAGATCATTGGTTATTAATAGCTATTAGACAATTTTTTCCAAATTATAATAATTTAAAAAATCCATTAATGACGCAAGAGAAAATTTTAAAAATTTCAAATAAGATAGCAGAAGTTGTATTGTCCGAGCCGCGTTATACTAATTTCAGAGTTGCGCCGTTGTCAACGCGGATGGAAGGTTTAGCTTCTTTACATGCTATTTTGCCAGATAGTTATGGAATAAAATTATCGATAAAAAATTATTTACGTTGGGGGGCAGATCAGATTATGGTTCGTCAAATTACTAATTGTGCCGGAGAATATAGTTTTGTGTGCGGCGGATTTATTAATGTGCCAGAAAATTCTGATGAATATATTTTAAATCAACAAAGTATTCGGATAGATTATCCGCAACATGCGATTAGCGCTTTATTAGTGTATGACAGAACAAAATAAACTAAATATATTTTACATTTCATTTGTAATTGCACCATTACCAGGATTTGCTTCAGATATGATTGCTCCATGTCTTCCGGCAATTCATCATGAATATCACTCTTCAATTTTTTTAATTAAGGCAATAATTTTTACTTATTTATTAGGAGGATCATTCGGTGCCTTAATTTCTGGTCCTTTTTTAGATTCAGTAGGCCGTAAAAGAATAACTGAAGCTACTTTACTTATTTTTGCAGCATGTTGTATAGGTATAACTTTAGATGTAAATATTTATTTACTGCTATTTTTAAGATTCATTATGGCTTTTTGCATTTCGATTGCTGGAAGTGCGGCGCGGGCATCTATTATAGATGTTTATACTGGGAGAACTTATATGAAATATATGAGTTATCGTAATGCGTTTCAAACAGTTTCTCCAATTTTAGGTCCGGTGATTGGTGCATACTTGCAGTATCATTTTTATTGGCAAATGAATTTTTATTTTTTAGCAGCATATTCTTTTTGTATGTTTTTTATAATAAATTTTTTATTCTATGAAACATTGCAGCATAAACATTCAATGAATCTTAAAATAGTTCTCCACGATATGTTTCATATGATTAAAAACCCAATGTTTTATTGGGCTGTATCGTTTATGGGATTAATAACAACAATTATTCCTATTTTTGCTACTAAAGGATCATTTTATATTCAAAAAGTTTTGGGATATTCAGTAAAAGATTTCGGTCACTTTTTTTTAATTTTGGGAGTTGTTTATATTTTAGGGCAGTTCACTCATATTAAAACGCTTGATCATAATAAAATTTTAAAATTTACGATTTCATCGATATTAATTTTATTAGGCGCGGCTATTATGATTTTGTGCTCGATATTTAATATGGATAATATATTTAGCGTAATGATCCCAATGATTATAATTATTTATGCATCATCTTTAATTTTTCCTTTAATTTTTATTCGCACTATAGCTTTAGATCAGACAAAAACAGCGACTTGCTCTGCTTTGGTAGTTGGCGCTAATCTTCTTATTGCTTCGCTTGGAACAGCTCTTGCAAGTAAATTTGAAACATATAGTTTATTTTCTATGGCAGCAGGATATTTAATAATATCTATATTATCAACTCTATTTCTATTACTATATAGGTTTTCTGATCTTAGCGAAGATTTCTGGCAATGAAAAACCTAATACTTTGCGGCTATAAATCTTGTGGTAAAACTACAATAGCTCGCAATTTTTCTAAAAAATTTAATTATAAATTTATCGATACTGATCAATTAGTTATTGAAGAGTTTTATAAAATGACTAATAAAGATTTATCAATATCCCACATTCACAAGTTTTTGGGAGAAGATGATTTTAGAAAATTAGAATCAAAAGTTACACAAAATATAACTAGCTCAAAGTTATATAATCTTATTATCGCCACTGGTGGTGGGGTTATATTAGATCCTCATAATAGATCTTATCTCAAATCTTTGGGGCAAGTAATTTATATCAAAATTGATGCTGAAACTATAATAAAGAGAATTTTAGGCCGCAATAAACTTCCAACTTTTATAGATCCGCTTAACCCCAAAGAATCTGCAAGAAAATATATTTCAAATCGTGAAGGTATTTATCAAGAGTTTGCTGACTATGTTTTAGAGGCTGAAAACAAAAATATTAAGGAAATAATAGAGGAAATTAAAAATGGATTTGGTATTATCGCTTGATAAAGTTACGTTGAAAAACTTGCCTGAAGTTGGTGGTAAAAATGCATCGTTAGGTGAAATGATCATTGAACTTGAGACTTTAGGAATAAAGGTTCCAAATGGTTTTGCGACAACTGCAGATGCTTATAGGCTATTTCTACGTGAAAATAAAATTGAAGATAAAATTTATCAAAAACTAGATAGTTTAAATATTGATAATACTTCAGAGTTACAAAAAGCTAGTGAATATATTGAAAATTTAATTTTAGCGGCTAATTTCTCACCAGAATTTACTGAGGAAATAAAACAAGCTTTTAATAATCTATCTTCATCTGAAGACCTAAGTTTCGCAGTTAGATCATCAGCAACTGCTGAAGATTTACCTGATGCTTCTTTTGCTGGGCTGCAGGAGACTTACTTAAATATTTCAGGTTCTGATAATATTTTATTAGCAATTAAAAAAGTTTTTGCATCTTTATTCACTATGCGTGCGATTTCGTATCGCGTGAAAAATAATTTTGCACATCAAGATGTTGCTATTTCTGCTGGTGTTCAGCAAATGGTAAGAAGTGATTTGGCAGCAAGCGGTGTAATGTTCTCTGTTGATACTGAATCTGGCTTTGACAAAGTGATATTTATTACCGGATCTTATGGCTTAGGCGAAATGGTCGTACAAGGTGCTGTAAATACCGATGAATTTTATGTTTACAAAGCTAATAATGCTATTTTGAGTCGCAAACTTGGAACAAAAAAAATAAAAATGATTTACGGCAAAAATAATGAAATAAAAAAAATACCTGTAGAGAGACAAGATCAACACAAATTCTGTATTAATGATGACGAAATAAAAAAATTGGCTGAATATGCAAACATTATTGAAAAACATTATGGCAAGCCAATGGATATTGAGTGGGCGAAAGATGGCATAGATAATGAAATTTACATAATTCAAGCGCGCCCAGAGACAGTAGTGTCACATAAGAGCATAGATGTTATTGAGCAATATTTTATTGAAAGCAAAAAATCAGATCCAATAATAACTGGCAGAAGTATTGGAAGAAAAATAGGCCAGGGTATTGCACGGATTATTGCCACTCCACAAGAAATGGATCATTTGGAAAAAGGGGAAGTATTGGTAACAGATATGACTGATCCTGATTGGGAGCCTATTATGAAGCGCGCCTCAGCTATAGTGACTAATCGTGGAGGTCGTACATGCCATGCAGCAATAATAGCTCGTGAATTGGGAGTCCCAGCTATTGTTGGATGTGGTAAGGCGACCGATATAATTAAAAATGGAGATGAAATTACTGTATCGTGTGCTGAAGGTGAAACAGGATTTGTTTATTTTGGATTATTAAAATATAAGATAAAAAAAGTAGAAGTAAAAAAATTACCTAAATTGCCAATAAAAATTTGTATGAATTTGGCCAATCCAGAGCAAGCATTTGGTTATCAGTTTTTACCAAATGATGGCGTTGGCTTAGCACGAATGGAATTTATTATTAGTAAAATGATCGCTATTCATCCTAATGCAATATTAAATGTTGATACCCTAGAGCAAGATTTAAAAAATAAAATTAATATAAAAGCAGAAGCATATGATAGTCCTAAGGAATTTTATATTGAAAAATTAGCTGAAGGAATAGCGACTATAGCTGCGGCATTTCATCCAAAGGAAGTTATAGTCAGATTTTCTGATTTTAAGTCTAATGAATACGCCAATTTATTAGGTGGTTATTTATACGAGCCTGAAGAGGAAAATCCAATGCTGGGTTATCGTGGAGGTTCGCGCTATGTGTCTGATAGTTTTAAAGAATGTTTCAGATTAGAATGTGAAGCAATAAAACGTGTAAGAACTAATAAGGGGTTTGATAATGTTAATATCATGTTTCCATTCGTTAGAACTGTAGAAGAAGCAAAAAAATTAGTTGAAATTACAGAGCAAAATGGTCTTATTCGCGGTAAAGATAAATTAAAATTTTATATGATGTGTGAAATTCCATCAAATGTTTTATTGGCTGAAAAATTTTTACAGTATTTTGATGGATTCTCAATAGGATCGAATGACTTAACTCAGTTAACTTTGGGGTTAGATCGTGATTCTGAACTGGTGTCGGAATCTTTTGATGAACGTAATGAGGCTGTTAAAATATTGCTTAATGATGCTATTCAAATTTGTAAAAAACTAGGTAAGCATATAGGGATTTGTGGCCAAGGACCATCTGATCATCCCGATTTGGCAAAATGGCTGATGGAGCAGGGGATTGATACTTTGTCGTTGACTCCAGATTCAATTATTCAAACTATAATGGAATTAAATTGACTTTCTAAGATATGTCAGTATAATGAATGCTCTTTTACTATTATAATAATATATCTCTATGAGTACCCCCCAATTTTCAGATTTCAAAATTAATCCATTGATT
This sequence comes from uncultured Gammaproteobacteria bacterium, assembly GCA_964353115.1. Taxonomy (GTDB): domain Bacteria; phylum Pseudomonadota; class Gammaproteobacteria; order JAGOUU01; family JAGOUU01; genus CAYGUI01. The sequence goes on along the minus strand of CAYGUI010000018.1, from coordinate 5,453 downwards.
TTACAGACTTTAAGTGACATCGGCTATAAAGCTCCATCACCGATTCAGGCTGAAATTATACCTTTTTTATGTGATGGCCGCGATGTTATTGGTCAGGCACAAACTGGAACTGGTAAAACTGCAGCATTTGCATTGCCATTATTATCAAAAATTCGTCGCCAAGAAGGCAAAAGAAGAGGCTCAAAACCACAAGCTTTAGTTTTAGCTCCAACTCGTGAGCTTGCTATACAGGTTGCTGATGCTTTTCGTAAATATTCTAAAAACTTAGATGAAATTGAAGTAACTACGATTTGCGGTGGTAAAGACTATACTCGTCAATTACGCTCTTTAGGCGATGGTACAGACATAGTTGTTGGTACTCCTGGACGTATTATGGATCATATGAATCGTGGAACATTAGATGTTAGCGCGATTGAAACTTTGGTTCTTGATGAAGCTGATGAAATGCTTCGTATGGGATTTGTTGACGATATTGATTGGATTTTGAGTAAAACTCCAAAAGAAAAGCAAGTTGCGTTATTTTCAGCAACTATGCCAAAAGCTATACGTAATATTGCTGACAGATATTTGAAGGATCCTATTAAAATTAAAGTAAAATCTGATCAAGAAACTAACGAACAAATTACACAATGTTACTTAAATGTTAATTATAGTGACAAGATATCGACTTTATTGCGTATTTTAGAAGCAAGCAAATACGAAATGAAAGCAATGATCGTTTTTGCTCGTACTAAAGTAGAAACAATGACAGTTGGCGAAAAATTATCGTCTAATGGTCATCGTGTAATTGTATTAAACGGTGATATTGATCAACGTATGCGTGAGCGCTCTATTCAAGAGTTAAAAGCTGGCCGTATAGATATTTTAGTAGCGACTGACGTAGCTGCTCGTGGTTTAGATGTCGACAGAATAACTCATGTTGTTAACTATGACATGCCTCAAGATGCTGAAACATATTTGCATCGTATTGGTAGAACTGGCCGTGCTGGTCGATCTGGGATGGCAATAAGTTTTGTAACAAGAGCAGAAAGAAATATGATTAGAGAAATTGAGCGCTTTGCTCGAGTAGAAATTGGTCAATATCAAGCACCTAACATTGATGATATTAATAAAAAGCGCATAGAAGGTTTTGAAAAAGAAATTTTAGAGATTTTAGGCTCTGGTGAAGACTTAAGTGATCTTGTTGGAATAGTAAAACGAGTTAATAAAAAAGCTGATTGTAGTGCTGAAGAAATAGCTGCAGTATTAATAAAGCTTTTGTATAAAAATTCGCCATTATTATTAGAAGAATTGCCAATAAAGAAATTTAGTGATGATTTTAGAGGTGATGATCGACCTAGAGGCGGAAGATCTAGAGATGGTGGTAGATCTAGAGATGGTGGTAGATCTAGAGATGGTGGCAGATCTAGAGGTGGCAGATCTAACGGCTCTGATAGACCTGGCAGATCATTTGGTGGCTCTGATAGACCAAGTAGATCTGGTAGTTCTGATAGACCAAGCAGATCAAGTGGCTCTGATAGACCTGGAAGATCATCTGGTGGCTCTGATAGACCGAGCAGATCTTTGGGTGATTCTAGTAGACCAAGCAGATCAGGTGGCTCTGGTAGATCTGGTGGTTCTGATAGACCTGGAAGATCATTCGGTGGCTCTGGTAGATCTGGTAAACCTAATAGATCCGGTGGCTCTAGTCGATCTGGTAGATCTGACAAAAGATAAAAATAAAAAAAGAAATCTATTTTTCAAATAAATAAATTTCTTTTTTGAAGTCTTCTTTTGGTAGGTTATAACCTTTAAATTCAAAATTTAGTTTTTTAGCTGCTTCCTGACTTATCACGTTATCGTGAGTTATAGTCTGGCAGCAGCGTAAATTTTTGGATTTGATTAAATGACAAAGATAAGTAAATCCTAATTTATACAATCCCTTACGACGATATTTTTTTGCAACTAGAATAGACAAAAAAATACAAGTATCGTCAGCTCTTATAGTTTTTCCATCTGAATTTTTATACTCACGTGGAAACTCTTTATAATCACAAGTTCCAAGAACTCCTACTGGTTTACGTTGAGAATTAATGATTATATAATTGGCTATAAAGATATCGTGTTCAATTTTATTTTTTTTAGCTTTATCATAATAAAATTCCATAATTACTTTATCTTTGCTTGGCTTGTCTAATAGCTCAGAATATTGGTTGTCAATGCCAAAAAGATTAGCAAATTCAAAGGAGTCGGTATAACAGCTGACTAGAAAGTCTTGAAGTAATTGATATTGATCTAATAGCTCTGCTGTTATGGGTAAAATAGAATATTGGTTATTAAGTTGTAAAACTTGAGGTTTATCTAATTCAGAAGATGGAAACTTAAAATTAAGGTAAGCAAGTTTTTGTTTTAGTTTATTTGAATAATTCATGATTAGCTAATTATAGTAAGTTTACAAAAAAATATGAAGATAAAAATAGTTTTAGTTGAAACCAGTTTACCAGATAATATTGGTGCTGTTGCTCGTGCCATGAAAACTATGGGATTATGTGATTTAGCTTTGGTAAATCCCAAAAATTTCCCATCTGATTCCGCCTATACGATGGCAAGTCATGCATCTGATCTTCTTGATAATGCGCAAATTTATAGCTCTATTGCTGATGCTGTTGCTGATTGTCAGGTTTTATTTGGTACTAGCGCTCGTATGCGAGCACAAAATAATAAAATCTTATTATCTAGTGAATTATGTAATAAGATGAATATTAAATATTCGCATAATAATATAGCTATTTTATTCGGGCCCGAGAGAACAGGTTTAACTAATCAAGATTTGGCGCGTTGTGATTATCATGTGGTAATTCCAAGCAATCCAGAATATAGTTCGCTTAATTTAGCCCAAGCCGTGCAGATTATTGGCTATGAAATTTATAAGAATAAAAATAGTTTATTAGAGCAAAATAATAAAAATAATGGCGAGATTTATCCAGAATTTTCTGACAAACAACATTTTTTTGATTATTTAGAAGAGCAATTGATTAAAAATAAGTTTATAACTAGTAAAAATAAAAAAAGTATTATGTTAAAAGTTAATAATATTTTTAATCGGGCTGAAATTACCAAAGACGAGTTAAATTTGTTATTTGGGGTTATAAAAAGTATTAATGATCACGCGCCAAAATAAACTCAGATATTTCATATAGCTTATTTTTCTTATTAAAATCAAAATAAGTAGCTAAATTATCAATAGCGTTATTTAATAATTCTTGTGCAATATCTTGAGATTTTTTAAGTCCCAAAGTTTCTGCATAGTGATTATTATCAAGAATATCGTCTTTGATTTGAAATAGTAAGCCAATATTATTAGCGTAATTATTTAACGTACTAATTTTATTATGATCTAAATTATTAGCAGCTATAGCAGGCATCATAATTGCGGCATTGATTAGAGCACCTGTTTTTAATTTGTGCATTTGATCAAGATTAGCTTGTGATAATCTAGTTTGTTCAGCTTCTATATCAATTGCTTGACCGGAAATCATGCCGTTTATACCAGATTTATTCGCTAATAAATTAATTAATTTAAGACGAGTCTTATAACTATTATCATTACAATTAGATAAAATTTCGAAACTTAAATTTTGTAACGCATCTCCAGCTAATATGGCTATTGCTTCAGAAAATTTTTTATGGCAGCTTGGTATGCCGCGGCGAAAATCATCATTATCCATAGCTGGTAGATCGTCATGGATAAGGGAATAGCAGTGCATTATTTCAAGACTTGCAGCAATATCGTCTAATAATTTATCGTCAGTAAAATTTATCAGTTCAGCTGTTGCATAAGCTAAAGCCGGGCGAATTCTTTTGCCAGGAGCTAGTAAACTATATTTTAAAGAATTATTTAAAGTTATATTAAAATTTGGCAGATTATCTATAATCTTAGCTAAATATTGATTAATGCGGTTTTGATATTGATATAATAAAGTCATGGGAAGTAATTATAGCAATAAAAACTTGTTGTTTATATCTGATCATAAGGATTGCGATATATTTAAGTCGTTGACGATTGATCTTAATATAAAATTTTTATACGAAGCTAAAATCACAAATATAAATAAATATTTACTTGATTTTGATCTAATTTTAATTCAATTTTCTGAAAATATTGATGTTAATTATTTTACTGATTTAGAGCTTGATCCTGGAATAATATTTATTATTAAAGATGATCTTTGGTTGTTGCAAGACAAGTTATTAAATTTTGGTGCTCTTGATGTGTTATTGCATAGTCATTGTCAAAATCCCAAGATTTTTTTAGCGCGAATAAACAGGGCGCTAAAATATATAAAATTATTGCATGATAAAAAACACTGCGCAGATTTATTTGAACGGGAGTTGAAAATAAAATCACGTCAGTTATTACATGCAAATAAATTAGTAACTATTGGACGTATAGCGAGCCAGCTTGCCCATGATTTTAATAATCAACTTATGACTATTTCTGGTTTTTCTGAATTATCCTTAAAAAATTATAAGCGCGAATATTTAACAATTATAAAAAATGCAGCAGACAAAAGTTCTCGATTAATACGTGATATCTTATCTTTTAGCAGAAAACCAATAACAGAGTTTAAAAACATATCTCTTAATAATTTGGTAACAGAAAAAGTAAAATTATTGTCTCAAGTAATTGGTCAAAAATTTAAAATAAGAATAAATTTAGCAAAAATAAAAGACAATATTTATGCTGATCCTAATCAATTAGAGCAAGTTATCTTTAACTTAGTATTAAATTCTCGTGATGCAATGAAAGATGGCGGTATTATTACTATTTCTACTAGCAATACAGTATTTGTTAGTGAAAATTTCAAAAATTTCATGGTAAAAAAGGGGACCTATCTAGTTTTATCGATTTTTGATACTGGTGAGGGAATTGATCCTAATCAAATAGAAAAGATATTTGAACCATACTACACTACCAAAGATCATTCTAAAGGCACAGGACTTGGATTGGTAACAGTTTTTGGCATAATGAAACAACATAATGGTTATATAGACGTTACTAGTAACATTGGTAAAGGGACTAGGTTTGATCTTTACTTTCCTTTTGTTATAGAAAAAGAAGGAGTTAAAAATGATTGCAAATGGAAAAATAAGATCATGCTTGATTAGAGATATAAATAATAACTTAACTTCGCGGCTTACTCCTGAAGTCATAAGAATTTTAAGATATTTTGATCCGCAGGATAATAATTTTATGATCCCCGATAATTTAGGCATGATTGGTTATTATTATGACGGAGATATTAGATATGCCAATAATAGCCAAGATTTTTGTAATTTATTGAAAGAACTTCATAAAATAATTTTAAATATTAAAAGAAAATTAATGCCAGATTTAAATAAACAGGATTTATTAAATCTATTTTTAAGACAATTAGCTGATTTTGGAAATGATAGATTAATAAATAAAATAT
>CAYGUI010000017.1:0-26648 GCA_964353115.1 uncultured Gammaproteobacteria bacterium | reverse complement strand
GGGTGTCACTTAAAAGAAGGATTTTGGTCACTGAAAAGATTTTGAAATTTATTCTGATGTCGAAAAAATATTTTTAGATGAAAATAAGTATCAACTTGTTTTTAATAAGTTAAATGTTAAAAATGATAATTTAATTCTAATCTCTGATCCGCTTGGAAATATTGCGCTAAGTTTTAATAATAATGATGCTAAGATGGGCATTTTAAAAGATTTGCGCAAATTATTATCTTTATCAACTATTGGATAATTACTAGACAATATTATTTATGAAATTATTATCTATTATCGCAACAGCAATTGCGTTTTTTGTAGTGGGACTCGGTGCTTTTACTAGACTTACTGATGCCGGACTTGGCTGCCCTGATTGGCCTGGTTGTTATGGTCATATATTAGTTCAACAAGGCACTTTTGAAGCTAGCAAAGCCTGGACCGAAATGATTCACCGCTACTTTGCAGGATCTCTTGGCTTATTAATTATTTTCTTAGCATCTTATAGTTTAATTAAAAATAAAAATATCCCTAAAATTTTACCGATTTCAATAATCACAGTACTGTTATTTCAAGCTCTATTGGGCATGTGGACTGTAACTTTAAAATTATTGCCAATGGTTGTTATGGGGCATTTGTTAGGTGGGATGACTCTGACTTCTTTATTATTGTTACTAACGCTATATTTTTATAGAGATAACTTTATTATCAAAATAAATAATATTAATTATATAAAAAATTTGGCTCTATTAAGTTTAATTATTTTGATAATACAAATAGCCTTGGGCGGCTGGACTAGCTCTAATTATGCCGCTTTATCGTGCCCTAATTTTCCGTTTTGTACGACTGATAATTATTTTCCAACTAAATTTTCTACTGCTTTTAATATTTTCCATCCAATTGGTATAAATTATTTTGGTGGGCAATTAGACTTTTTATCCCGCGCTACTATACAAATGACTCATCGCTTAGGAGCTCTCATAACTTTTATTACTGTTTTATCTACCGGTATTTTAATTTTAAGAAAATACAAAAATTATGCTGTTTTAAGAAACACAGCTATATTAATTTTATTAGCTTTGTTTTTACAAATATTACTAGGAACTTTTAATGTTATTTTTTTACTACCTCTTAGCATTGCAGTTTTACATAATATTGTCGCCCTCTCACTGTTATTGCTCTTAATTACATTAAACTTTATATTAATTAATAATAATGATTAAACTCGATTATCTTCGTGACTACTACGAGCTAACTAAGCCTCGCGTTGTTTTTTTAATGCTCTTTACCGCGCTAATTGGCATGTTAATGGCAAGCCAGAGCCTTCCACCTATAAACTTAGTTGTTTTAGGATTAATTGGAATTGGCATGTCTGCAGGCTCAGCTGCAGTTATTAATCAGTTGGTTGATCAGAAAATCGACCACATCATGAATCGCACTAAAAGACGTCCCCTGCCACAAGGAAAAGTAACTCAAACCCAAGCTTTAGTATTTGCTGCAATATTGGCAATAGCAGGCCTTGGAATTTTGTATTTTTTTGTTAATCCTATTTCTAGCTACTTAAGCGCTTTAACATTAATAGGATATGCTTGTTTTTACACTATGTTTTTAAAGTATATAACTCCGCAAAATATAGTAATCGGTGGTGCCGCTGGAGCTGCCCCGCCACTATTAGGCTGGAGCGTAATTTCTAACTCCATTGATCCAAATGCTCTTATTTTAGTACTAATTATTTATGTCTGGACTCCTCCACACTTTTGGGCACTAGCTATTTATCGCAATGAAGAATATAAAAAAGCCAAAGTTCCCATGCTTACAGTTACTCACGGCATAGACTTTACTAAATTAAATATTTTGCTTTATACAATTTTATTAGCCATTGTAACTTTACTGCCATATATTTTTGGTTTTAGTCACCTAGTTTATTTAATAGCTGCTATTATTTTAAATATTGTATTTTTATACTATGCAATACGATTATATTGCTCAGAAAATTTGGGATATGCGATAAAAACTTTTAAATATTCTATATTATATTTAAGTTTGTTATTTTTATTTTTATTAATAGATCATTATAGCTAATCCTGAAGGGGGATTTTTATGTCAAAAAAAATATTATTTCCAGCTATATTACTTATTTTATTAACTACCATACTAATTACTACTTTTATTTTCTGTATTAACAATAAGAAAGAAATAAATATTAATGGGACTATCTACCCAATAGCTAAAAATATTTTACCTTTTAAATTAGACAGTGGAAATAATAAAACTTTGGATGATTATGATCTTAAAAATCATTGGTCTATAGTATTTTTTGGCTATTCTAACTGTCCTGATGTTTGCCCAAATACACTAAATATTTTGAGTGACTTCTATAAAAAAGTTGAATCTCGCAAGTTAACTAACGGAAAGAAGCCTCAGGTCATCTTTGTTACTCTTGACCCCAATCGCGATACCGCTAATAATTTATCTGAATATACTAAATTTTTTAATCAAAAATTTATCGCTGCTAGCGGAAGTCAAGCTACAATTAATCAACTGATTACTGATTTTGGAGTTGTTGCAATCAAGAATAAACCAGACACTAACGGGGATTATTTTATTGATCATAGCAGCCATATGTTTTTAATAAATCCTGAAGGACAAATTAAAGCTATATTTACAGCGCCACATACAAGCGATGTTTTAGCAAAAGATTATATAAATATTGTAAATAATTACGGATAATTATGAACAAAAACCTACTAATTCTCGGCGTAGTACTACTAAATTTAAACAGTTGTACTAATAATGGTCATCGTGCAAGAATTTATGATGACTCTGAGTTTGTATCTTCAAAATTAGCTGGCGATTATTTATATAAATTTAATAATAATCAAGATCAAAGCAATCTACTTGATGCTGCTGAAGCATATTTAGATGGAGGAGCAATTGATCGTGCAGAATTTACTTTATCTTCAATAAAAATTGATAATTTAACTGAAAATCAATTAAATACTTATTTATTCTTGCGGGCAAAAGTAAGCATTGGCAGTAAAGACTATGATCAAGCTTTAGAAAACCTAGATAGTATTGGGCAGAATTCTAAAATTAGTCAAAATGAGATAGAAGAATTACGTGATACTACCTATGAATTATTAAACAAGCAGCAAGAAAGATCGCTCGCTAAAATTTTAAATAATCTAGCACAAGATAGCGATTCAGAGAAATGGCACGATATTATTGGATTATCAAAAGAAAAATTAACTTCTATTTATAATAAAAATAGTATTCAACAAAATAATGAAATAGCCGGCTGGGTAAAATTGGCACTCATAGTAAAAGATGATGCTGATGATAATTTACAGGATAAAATCAGAATTTGGCAACAAGAATATCCAAATCATCCTGGTAATAAGCGCATAAAAAAATATACTGACGATGATTCAGAAAAATATAGCTTAGGTGCAAAAAAAATTAGTTTACTACTTCCACTATCTGGCGAAATGCATGATGCAGGCGAAGCAATAGAAGCTGGATTTTTAAGCGCTTATTATAACGATAAAGATCTAAATAAACCTGAAATAGATGTAATTAATACTGAAAAGCAAGAAAGTATAACTTCTATTTATGATGAAGCATTATCTCACAATGCCGATATAATTGTTGGACCACTTGGTAAAAAAAATGTTGATAATCTTGCACATAGATTTGTGCTACAAAAGCCAACTATTGCATTAAATTATAGCGATAAAGAGCCGAAGAAAAATAACTTATTACAATTTGGTCTTTCAAGCTCCGAAGAGGCAAAGCAGGTTGCATATCGCATGCATAAAAAAAACTATAAACGTGTTTTAGTATTAGCCCCTGATACAGACTGGGGCCATAAAATGGAAACAGCTTTTAGTTCTAAATTCACTGAACTAAAAGGAAATATAGTTGAAGATAAATTTTATACTAGCGAAATGAAAGAAATATCTAAAGATATTCAGAAAATTTTAAAAGTAGATGACAGCAAAGATCGTAAGCTAAATTTACAATATCAAATAGGAAAATTACAATTTACTCCAAGAAGAAGACAAGATATTGATGCTATTTTTATCGCAGCAAAACCGCAATATGCCAGACAGTTAAACTCTTTGATTAAATTTTACTATGCTGACGATGTACCTATTTATTCTACTTCAAGCATTTTTTCTGGTGAAAATGAAAAGAAATTTGATCGGGATTTAGACGGAATTATCTTTTGTGATATGCCGTGGATATTACAAGAAAATTATTTAGATCTCAAGGATAATCTTGAAAAAAATCAAAATTACAAATCATATTACAAAAGACTTCACGCATTAGGAGTTGATAGCTATAGAATTAGTAAAAAATTAAATAATTTATATTATGTTGCAAAATTAGGTTACAACGGAACAAGCGGTAGATTATTTGTTAATGAAAATAATCAAATCGAGCGGCAACTAATTTGGGCGCAAATAAACAATGGAACACCGCAAATAATAAATTAAAAACTATATGGGAAGTATTGTAGTTGGTAAAAGATACGAGAAGCTTGCTTTGCATTTTTTACAAAAGCACGGATTAAGTTTAATTCAACAAAATTATAATCAAAAAACTGGTGAGATTGATTTAATTTTAGAAGATAATGAATTTCTTATTTTTGCTGAAGTACGCTATAGAAAGCCTAACAGTTATGCCTCAGGACTTGAGAGCATTGATTACAGAAAACAGCGAAAAATTATTAAAACTGCTAAACTTTTTTTGTTACAGAATAAAAAATATCAAAATGCTTATTGCAGATTTGATGTCCTATCAATATCAAGTTATGATAATAAAACTAAAATACATTGGATAAAAAATGCTTTCTCAGATACAGGATATTTTTAAAACTAGTATTGATACCAAAGTAAAATCCTTAGAAATTTTGCCTCATCAAATAGAACAAGCTGCAAATTTAATTATTAATTGTCTTGTTGCTGGGAACAAAATTTTGAGTTGCGGCAATGGTGGATCAGCCGGTGATGCGCAACATATTGCAAGTGAATTATTAAATAGATTTAATATTGAACGCCCTAACCTTCCCGCTATAGCATTGACTGCAGATGCATTAACAGTAACTGCGATTGCTAATGATTATAGTTATGATGAAGTTTTTTCTCGTCAATTAAAAGCTCTTGGCCAAAAAGATGATGTGCTCTTTGCTGTTACCACTAGCGGCAATTCAAAAAATATTATCGAAGCTGTAAAGGTAGCACAGGATAGAGATTTAAAAATTGTTGCACTTACTGGCAAGGAGGGTGGTAATTTACGAAATTTTTTACGCGAAACAGATATTGAATTATGCGTACCGTCAGACACTACGGCTCGCATTCAGGAAGTCCATTTATTAATAATTCATACTATTTGTGAATTGATTGACTTAAGTTTATTCTCTTAATATTTAAATAATTATGAAAAAAAATTTTATAAAATTAATATCTTTATGTTTAGTACTAAATAATGTTTTAACTGGTTGTACTGCTGTTGTAATCGCTGGGGCATCGGTCGCTGCTGCTGGCAGCTATCATATTGCAACTGATAAACGTGGAATTAAGAAAATAATCAGTGATACCACCCTCGCCAGCAACCAAAATAAGTTATTAAATGACCAAGAGCATTATAATGATCCGGTAAAAATATCTGCTACGGCTTTTAATGGCAACGTTCTGCTGATTGGTGAAGCTGGCAATAAGCGCGATATAGACGCAGCCATTCAAATGGCACACGGCGTAGAAGGAACTCGTCATGTAATTAATGAAATTCGCATATCTTCAAGCCCTCTTAATAAAAACAATACGTTAAAAGATACTTGGATTACCTCACAAATCAAAGCCAAGCTTGCCTTATCTAAAGACGTATCTGTCAGCCATATTAAGGTAGTAACCGAGGATAATATAGTGTATTTAATGGGCATCGTTGGTCAAGAAGAAGCCTCTCAAGCCACTGATATTGCTAGCAATATTAGCGGAGTTGATAAAGTAATTAAACTTTTTGAATATCAAGATAAAGCTAGTAAAGCAGGTTAAATTTTAATACGTCCTTAATGTTAGTCGTGTAAATTAATCTTATAACAAATTATTGTTTATAAGTTTATGAAACACATTGAAATAAATGAAATTTTTAAAAAAATTGCAGAAAAACCAAGGCTAACAGCTCTTCAAGCGAAATTTAGCAACCTGGGTAGTTCCCCTACTTTTAAGATTATAAAATTATTATCTGATGCAGGAATGCAGCATGAGATTGAAAATATCTTAAAGCATAAAGATCATGATCTTGAAAGATTATATGCTAGCTTTTTAAGAGTGCAAGAGAAATTTGCTATAGTTATTGCCAAATTTGATACTGAAAAACAAGAACAAATTAATAAGCTACAAGAAAAAATTCCCTTATCAAATTATATTGCTAAGCAATCTTTAGAGCGCCAAATTGATAATTATAATCAACAATTTGAAGATATTAAGCAGTATCATAATGACTTTTTAAGAGATTATAAAAAACAAATTCACTGTGTTGCACGTGATTTTGATCAGCATGAAAGAATTACAAAAAATAAAGAACTTGATAAATACGAAGTATTATCAATAAAAGAAATCAATCAAGTATCAGTTCGAAAAATTTCAGCTGAAGAGCAAGAAGTAAATAGCATTATAGAATCTTTAAGATTTAAAGGCAGAAGATTTATTCCAATTCCATTTTTTGGGACTATTACTGATATGCTTGCGATTAGAAAATTGCAAAAATATATAGATAATCTTGAGTTATATAAAAATGACGATGGATCTGTAGAACTTGCGTATATTACTGATTCAAATAATCAAATAAATAAACAAAAAATAAAAATAGCAAAACGACGACAAAAAGAAATCATGTCATCTGTTGCGAGTCGCTTTGTAGTTGCGGTCGCACTTTCTGAAGGAGTTATAGTTACTGTTTTAGGAGTATTTGGTTTACCAATTCTTGCAGAATTAGTATTTGCAGTTGCAGCAAGTCTTGCAGTATTTTATTTACTAAGAAAACCTCTTGCTGAGGCAGCTAAAAGTATATTTTATAAAAGTAAAAGTCAAAATACTGAAAAATCAACTACTAGAAAAAAAATAATTAGGGCAATAACGGCTTTATCTTGCGGAATTGCAGCATTTATTTGTTACTTTGATGCTGTAAGATTTTCTTTCTTACCAAAACTTATTTTAATGTTACATATTCCAGCAGCATTTTGCCCACCAGCATTATTAACGATAATAGCCATAATGTTTGCAGTTTCTGCAGCAATAGCTATTTCTGCTTTATTTACTTCTGGTGGCGGTGTAGGAAATATTGCAAAAATTGTTAAAAACTTTTTTATTGATAAATTTGTCACTCCTATAGTAAAAAGACAAGAACAAGGAGCAAAAGGAATATTAAAAGGTGTTGCTATTGTTGGATTAAATGTAGTTGCAACGATAATTGGTTCTGCTATATTTGTTTCAGCATACGCTTTATCATGTATGATGCTAAGAGAGCAAACGCATTTTATCTTGTTTAAAATTTTTAAAGCTGCCAAAGTAAAATTAACATTATTAACAAATAAAATTTTGCCAATTGGTTTTCTTGCGCTACTAAAAGCTCCAACGATTTTTGCTGATAGCTCATATTATGCTAATAAAGCTAATGCTGTTGCTTCTACACTACCTAACGCAATAGATCATAGAGCGAGTAATAAATTAACTTTAAAAGAGCAAAGCGTAATCTATGAAGAGCCAAGTGATTTTTCAAAAGCACTAAAAACTTTTTCACAAACAAATAAATTTATCTCACAAGCAACAACTGCTTGTTTACTAGTAGCAGTTGCAGCTGATACAGCTACAGATTTTACCGGAAGTCAAAATCTTGCTCACGATGCTATAAGTGGTAATGCTTTTGCTGCTATTGGGCAAGAAGCTCCTTTACCAATAACTCACTCTGCAAATATTGCTACAGCTATTACTGCCGGCATTCATATGGTACACGCAGCAACAGAAGGAGTCACTGGTGTGTTTGGTGATAATAGCTATGATGGTAGAGCGAGCGTTATAAGAAAATCTATCTAATTAATTTATCATTCGAGCACAGCGCACATTAAAAGGTTCAAATTTATTATCGCTAAGTATTGCGTGCTCAGAAAAATTAAAATAAAATCCATCCAACCCATTTAATTCTGTTGAACTCCAATACACAACTTGATTAAAATTACCAAGCTTATCTTGATTTTTATCCATCTCTCTAAGCTCATCAGCTGCTGGCAAGTACCAGCCAGAATAACAGTTTTCACCTAAATTACATTTATGCCCAAGGGAATTAGCTAAAAAATGTCGGCAGAATAGCGCAGCATCTGGAAAATCATTAGCACAGTTAGCTTGGATAATTAGCTGGGTATTACGAGCGCCATCATGAAAATAATGAGCATCGGTTGGAACTGCGCTGCAGCCCCATTTATGCTGCGCCACGCGATTTTCAAGAGAAACCACCCGACATCCTAGAGAATCTTTTTGAAAAACATAACCACCTTGCAAAATATCGCCAATTTTAGCATCAGTACAAGATGAGGAAAAAATCTTATTAGTTAATAAAAATAAGAAAATAAGTAATTTAAAATTTTTTAACATTAGAAACCAAAAGTCGGTCTAGCTGAAAGATCAGTAAGTAATAAGGCTTCTTGTTTTAATCTAATTAAATAATTATTAAAACCATCTTCAATACTTTCTTTTGTGTAACCACGGAGTCTTTTATCAGCAAATAAGTGACTGCATGGCATTAAGCATTCATATTTATCAATCGTCCCTTGACGTCTCTTTATTTCATCACAAATAAGAGCATGAAAAATATGCAGACAATTACCAAAATAACTTTGATTAGACCTAATTAATGGCTCTGGAATATATTTTGACGGATCAGTGCCAGAATTTGCTAATTTTTTTAATTCGACATAACAAAATAAGCTATCATCTTTCTTCATAAAAACAATATTTATATCAAACGTTAATAATGCTCTGAAATTTTGAAAATTAACAAAATAGCCACCTAAAAAAAGACGCTCTAATTCTTGCGTAAAAGATGTATTTAAAATTACTTTTAAATCGTTTAGTAAATTTACTAAACCAGAGACTGGAACAACAGATTCTGCTCTAAGTGCTGTTTCATTATCAATAACAATAAAGTGGACTTTTCGACTTAATCCTAACAAAACCAAACTCCTGTAATAAATTATTGTTACTTAATGATCTTTAAATGTGATCCACCTTTAGATTTACCAGAACCACCACTATTACCGCCACCATCATCATCAGGTGGAAACGGCGTAATGCCGATATATTCATCTTCAGGAAAAGACATGCCCTTTCCGTTTTCTTTAGCGTAAATTGCCAAAACTGATGGCATTGGTGCATAGATTGAAGTTTCAACTCCAGAAAATCGTGTTACAAAACTTAAACTTTTATGGGTAATTTTAAGATCACGAATAGCAGATGGGGCAATATTTAATACTATGCGCCCTTCTTGATTAGCATATTCATCAGGGGCATTAACATGCTCAATATTTATATCAACAACGATATATGGCGTAAAATCATTATCTACTATCCACTTCCATAAAGCTTCTAATAAATACGGCCTACTTGGAGTCATAACAGTTTTAATGGACATCTTTCCAATATTCTCTTTTTACTAAATAAGTTAATATGGTTAAAACCCCTAAGAATAACATAACCCAGACCCCAAGCTCAAGTCGCTTTTGTTTAACAGGTTCACCGGCATAAGTTAAAAAATTCACTATATCTAATACAACTTGATCAAACTCATGAGCAGATAATGCTCCTGACTCAATAATATTAAATTTACGGAAAACTTTATTAATAACTGTATATTGACCTGCTGTTAATTGCTGAACTTCACTAAACTCAGGAACTTGCTGCCCTTGTAAAACTCCAAGCACATTTGGCATAGCAACATTTTTAAAAACTAAATTATTAACACCCCATGGACGTTTGTCATCAAGATAAAAACTTTTTAAATAAGTATAAACCCAATCTGGATTACGCCAACGAGTTACCAGAGTTAAGTCTGGTGCAGCAACACCAAACCATTTAGCGCCATCTGTAGCTGACATTGATGATTTAATAGCATTGTAGAAATTATTCGTATTAAACATCAAATTATCTTTTACTGTATCGGTATAAACTTTACCATCATAATCTGCAATTCCAAGATCTTGAGATACTTGGTTATAGCGTAAATATTGCAAACTATGACATCCACTACAATAATTCATAAAATATTTAAAACCACGCTGCAGTGAAGCTTTATCCATTGGTTCAATGTTTGCTTTTTGCAATGGTATTACAGCGTCATAAGCATAAACTAAAATGTTTAACGGGTTTACTAAATTAAGAATTAAAAATATTTTTAACAATTTCTTCATAATATTTACTCTGCTAAATTTTTGGGAACTTGTTTATCAGAATCAAACCACGTATAAACCGGCATTGCTATAAAAAACAAAAAATATCCTGCAGTAAATACTCTAGCTAATAATGTTTTTATATAATCCGGCTGCTTAGTTCCAAGATACCCCAATCCAAAAAAGCAAATAACAAAAATAGTTAAAGCTATTTTATAGAAATACCCGCGATACTTTATAGATTTTACTGGACTTCTATCTAGCCACGGCAAAATAAAGAATACTGCTATTGAAGCCGCCATACCCAAAGCACCAAATAATTTGTTTGGTACAGCACGTAAAATAGAATAGAAAGGCGTAAAATACCAAACTGGAGCAATATGCTCAGGTGTCTTCATAGGATTAGCAGGTTCAAAATTTGGAGATTCTAAAAAATATCCAAAACCTTCTGGCATAAAAAATATTACTGCACAAAATACGATTAAAAAAATCATAACTGCAAAAATATCTTTAACTGTAAAATATGGATGAAGTGGTATTTTGTCAGATTTTTTTTCTAATTCAATTCCTTCTGGATTATTAGATCCAACTTCATGCAAGGCTGTAAGATGAAGAACTACAAGACCTAAAATTGCTAATGGAATAGCAACAACGTGTAAAGCAAAAAATCTATTTAATGTAACTCCGGTGATATTAAAATCTCCAGTAATAAATGTTACCAAGCTATCTCCAATATATGGTATAGCTCCAAATAATGATGTAATTACTTTTGCTCCCCAATAAGACATTTGCCCCCATGGCAATAAATATCCCATAAAAGCTTCAGCCATAAGAGCTAGAAAAATAAACATTCCAAAGATCCAAATCAGTTCTCGTGGACCTTTATAAGAACCGTATAATAAGGCTTTGAACATATGTAAATAAACTACGATAAAGAAAAAAGAAGCTCCGGTGGAATGCATATAACGTAGTAACCAACCATAGTGTACATCGCGCATGATGTATTCTACAGATCCAAACGCCCCTTCAGCTGTTGGCGTATAACTCATTGTTAACCAAATTCCTGTTAAAATTTGATTAACTAAAACTAGCAACGCCATAGATCCAAAAAAGTACCAAAAATTTAGATTTTTTGGTACAAAATATTCGGTCATTTGAGATTTAATAAAGCTTGTAACTGGAAGACGAGCATCAAGCCACGTCATAAATTTTCCTGTTTTTTCTGTCATATTCAGACTCCCTTATACTTCTTTGATTTCGTTTTCACCTATTAGTATTACGGTATCGCTAACGTATTTATGTGGTGGTATTGGAAGATTCAATGGTGCAGGTACATCTTTAAATACTCGTCCTGCTAGATCATAACTTGAACCATGGCATGGGCAAAAATACCCACCTTCCCATTGTGGAGTTATTGAGCCACGCTCTGGTTTATATAATGGTGTACAACTTAAATGTGTACAAACACCAACTACAATTAAATATTCTGGCTTAATAGAACGATATGGATTTTTAGCATATTCCGGTTGTTCACTTTGAAGTGAAAAAGGATCACGTAACTGCTGCTCTAATTTAGAGCTTTTTAACTCTGATACCATTTCGGAAGTGCGTCTTGTAATAAAAATAGGTTTGCCACGCCAATTAAAAACAACTTGCTCACCTTCTCGAAGTTTACTAATATCAGCTTCTACAGGAGCTCCAGCTGCTAAGGCACGCGCACTCGGCTCCCATGATTCCAAAAAGGGATAAGCAACCGCTGCTGCACCAACTGCTCCAACAACTGCTGTGGTATTTCTCAAAAATTTTCTACGTGAAAGATCTACGTGTTCTTGCTTTGTTCTTTGCGTCATGCAGAAATTCCTAATTTAAAAAAGATTAAATAATTACGAGTTATTATACGCAATTATTTTTAGAATGCTAGATTTTGTGGGAAAAAATTTGAACAAAAAAAACCCCCTGTAAAAGGGGGTATATGAATTTTTTAACGTTTAGAGAACTGTGGTTTTTTACGTGCTTTACGTAAACCAACTTTTTTACGCTCAACTTTACGTGCATCACGAGTTAATAAACCTTCGCGACGGAAAGCTCGACGATAAGATTCAATACCACCTTCGCCGCCTTCTTCATCGTCAGTTTGTACAGTAGTTGCTTCATCATAAACAACCAACACTTTTGAAATACCGTGACGAATTGCGCCAGCTTGACCACTAGTACCACCACCTTTTACAGTGATATAAAAATCAAAATTACTAGACAAGTCTAATAATTGTAAGGGTTGTGTAACAATCATGCGATCAGTTTCACGCCCAAAAAAATCTTCTAATGATTTTTTATTAATAGTCATTTTTCCACTTCCGCCTGTTTTTAAAAACACGCGAGCTATGGAAGTTTTTCTTTTACCTGTTGCATAATGTTGGTGTTGTGCCATCTGCTATACCTTTTAAATTTCTTCTAATACTTTTGGTTGCTGAGCTTCATGTGGATGCTCACTTTCAGCATACACTTTTAATTTTTTCAACATAGCTCTACCTAATGGATTTTTTGGTAACATGCCTTTTACTGCATTTTCAATTACCGCACGCGGATCTTTTGCTAACCACTTATCAAAAGTTATAGTTTTAAGACCGCCTGGATAGCCTGTATGGCTATAATAAGTTTTATCAGTACGCTTGTTTTTACCAGAAAGACCAATCTTTGAAGCGTTAATAACTACCAGATAGTCACCAACGTCAACATGAGGAGTGTATTCTGGCTTATGCTTGCCTTTTAGACGATGAGCTAGTTTAGCTGCCAATCGGCCCAAATTTTTGTTGGTGGCATCTATTACACACCAATCGCGGTTAACTTCGTGCGACTTGGCACTAAATGTTTTCATATTAAATAATTCTCCTAGACGATAAAGAGTACTAAATGGGGGATTTTAACATCAAAAATTGCAATCTACAAGTAAAAACACTAAAATTTGATTCATGAAAAGTACAAAAGAACAATATTTATTTATAGATGGTCCAGCTGGCAAACTGGAGGCTATAATTAATGCCGATCCCAATAAAGATCTGGATTATACCAAATTCGCCATAATATGCCACCCCCACCCCCAATTTAGTGGCACTATGCATAATAAAGTTGTCCATACTGCTGCTCGCGCATGTAAGGAGGTTAATATTCCTTCTATTAGATTTAATTATCGTGGTGTGGAGCGTAGCGAAGGTCAGTATGACAATGGGCGTGGTGAAGTTGATGATTTGCGCGCCATAATTAGATGGGCTAAGAAAAACCATGACTTCAATGAATTGATTTTAATAGGATTTTCTTTTGGATGCTTTATTGCAACATCAGCTGCTTTTTATGATAAAAACTGTGATTTTTTAATTACAATTGCGCCAGCTGTCACAAGCCATGATTATAATAAAATTATGCCCATCAATAACCCTTGGCTAGTAATTCAAGGTCTTGAAGACGAAATTGTCAATTCACAAGATGTATTGGATTTCGTCGCCAACCAAGATCCAAAGCCAATTATTGAAAAGTTTCATGCTAGTCACTTTTTTCATGGCAAATTAGTTGAGTTAAAAGAGTGTTTGGTGAAATATCTAAATAACATGCCATAATATAGTTATATTACGGATAATTTAAATTTATAAGGAGATAACAATGATTACTTTACCATGGTTTTATACTGTAGGAGCCTCTGTTCTAAGTCTTGGCGGAGGATTTTTAATCTATCATTTAACTAATAAATCAGTTCGACAAAAAGTTGCATTACAAAAACAAATAAAAGAAATGCAATATGAAATGAAGGACTATAAGAAAAAAATTGCTGGTCATTTAAGTCGTACAGCCTCATTACTTGAAGCGACAAATAGCAGCTACAGTGTTTTACGCGAGCATCTGACTAATGGCAGCGAAGATTTGTTAAAAGAAACTACTTTGCCGACTAAAATTGAAGATTTAAAATTACCAGAAGAAGAACCCGTCGCTCAGCAGCCCACCGTACAAAATGTTAATAATTTTTATGACGAAGATGAAGATGAAGATAACTATGATTTTAAAAGTCATGAAAAAGAGACCAATCGTCGAGAATTAGATTTCAATAGCAATGATGATTTTGAAAGTGACTTTGACGAAAATAATTTTGAGAATGAATTTTCAGATGACTTTAGTCATTATGAAGAGAGCCCTTTAGAAAAAGTACGTAGCGATCTTGACTCTTTACTTGATGATCCAAGCCATCAACGGCATAATAAAAAAGATTATGCGCATATCGATCATTAACTAGATTCCCACCTACGTGGGAATGACGGAGTCACACTATGAAAAAAACAGCTTTAACTTTAGGTCTTGGATTATTATTAAACACACAATACGCCTCTGCTGGCATTCCGCAAGGACTACTAAATCAGCAAACCAGTCTTGCACCAATGCTAAAATCAGTAACACCGGCAATTGTAAATCTGCGTGTTTTAGTAAAACTAAATGAAGACAAAAAAGATCTAGAGAAGCAAATGCCTTTTGGCTTGGGCTCTGGAGTTATAGTTGATGCTAAAAAAGGCTATATTATTACGAATCATCATGTAATAAAAAATGCTCAAGATATTTTAGTAACTCTTGATGATAAGAGACAGCTTGATGCAAAACTAATTGGCTCTGATGCCGATTCTGACGTAGCTCTTATTCAAATAGATTCTAAAAATTTAATTGATTTACCTTTTGCTAATATTAGCAATTCATCTGTAGGTGATTTTGTTGTTGCAATTGGTAATCCGTTTGGCTTAAGTCAAACTGTGACATCAGGAATTATCAGTGGACTTGGGAGAAATATTGGGATTGAAGGCTTTGAAGACTTTATTCAAACTGATGCTCCAATTAATCCTGGTAATTCTGGCGGCGCTTTGGTTAATTTAAACGGAGAATTAGTTGGCATAAATACTGCTATTTTATCTCCTGAAGGAGGAAATATCGGCATTGGTTTTGCAATACCATCCAACATGGTGCAAGGCATTATGCAACAACTAATAAAATATGGTGAAGTGCGCCGTGGAACTTTAGGAGTTATGGCACAAAATTTAACACCTGATCTTGCAACTGGTTTAGATATTAATACTGAAAAAGGTGCATTAGTGGCTGTTGTAGTTCCTGATGGCTTAGCACAAAGCGCAGGCATTCAAATTGGAGATATTATTACCGAAGTAAACGGTAAAGCAATTAATAATTCATCAGATTTAAAAAATTCTGTGGGTTTGATTCAAATTGATAGCCCTTTGGATATGACCGTATTAAGAAACGGTAAAGAACTGCGCTTTAGCACAACAATGACCGATCCTAAAAAGCTAAAAACTCAAGCTGCACAATTAAGCCCTGCCCTTGCTGGAGCGACTCTTGCTCCTATAGAAAAAAGCATTCAAAATTTTGGTGATGTGAAAGGTGTTGAAGTATTAAGCGTTGACCCAAATTCTCAAGCTTGGAGAAACGGTTTACGCCCACATGACATTATTTATATTGCTTTTGACAAACAAGTAAAAGATTTAAACGATTTAACTGGTGTACTTAAAAAGCATAAAAATAAGGCTAATAAATCTCTAGTAACCCTTATAATTCGTAAAAATTTAGGACTTTACGTTACTTTAAAAGATACTGGAACGGCTTAGAATTCGTTCATCATCCATCCCCAGCGCTAACGCGCTGAGGATGTTATATATCATCATCAAGATACTTTAGCCCTACTTTTAATCCAATCTGTAAACTCTTTCTCAGCAATTTCTTTTGCAGCTAAATTTTTAAACCAAATATATTTGTTTTCTTGTGAATCATGTAAAACCATACCATTTATTCGTAAAAATAATTCGCATGTAACAAGAGCCATTCTCTTATTACCATCAACAAATGGATGATTATTAGTAATTAATATGGCATAACAAGCTGCTAATTCAGCTATATTAACCTTTGAATATAAATATATATTTTTTGCCCGATCTAATGCACTTTCCAATAAATTTTCGCTACGCACACCATAATTACCACCGAATTCAGCCATAATACGATCATAAATAGCCAAAATAGCTCCTTTTTGCAGCCATTTAATATTATCCATATTGAATTTATTCGCTTAATTTTTTAAGTACATCTCTATTTTCTTTGATTATTTGCTCTGCAATATCGACTTGTTCGGCAAAATCAGGATCATAAGGTGTTAATTCTATTCCATTCACAGTTTCATGAATATAAAGTAAATCACCTTTGTGAGCCCTTAAACGCGCTAGAACTTCTTTTGGTAGGACTATTCCTACTGAATTACCAATTGTAGTTATTTTTGCTGTACTCATATTTAAATTATAACATAAGTTATAACAAATTTAAAGCTTACATTAAGAAACGATTAACGACCTATCGCCAATTACCAGGTTGTAAGTCAATGATATTATTTAAAATACAATATTTTAGCTCATTGACAAACTTACATAAGAAGAGTAGAATGGAGCTAATAATAAAAACAAAATTCTATTATGAATACATCAAATACAGGAAGAACATCTCCATATGTACCAGCAAGTCTTGGCAGAAGATCCCCTAGTACATCACCATCAAATTCACAAAATAGCTCTGCAAAAAATTCCCCAAGAGATGGACATCCTGTAGATCGTTATCCTGAAGGAGGAAAGCATCTAGCAGGCCATGTTTCTCCTGATATTGCAGGCATGCCACTTTTAGCAGGAAAAAGTGCCTTAACACCACCCAGTTCACCAACTGGACATTCAACGTCAGGAAGTGATAGTATAACCCCTAGAAACACTACAGAATCAACATCTAGAGGTACAGATATGTCTCATAGTTTAACATCAGCATCTGCTGCTGCGGCAGCTTCATCATCTACTACAAATTTACCTCCTATTGAAAGAACTGCTACAAAATTAATTGTTAAATTATTAGACCGCGAAATTAAGACATTCGAAGAAGCCAATAAAAAAGCTGAAGAAGCTCATACAAAATATATCAACGCCATAGGCGAATGGCGCAAAGCTACAGAAACTGTTAGTAAAACTCAAAATGATTTAATAGATTATGCTGGCAATCCAGAACTGACTGAAAAAATTAATGAGCAACTAACAACTGCAAAATCAGAAGAATCTAAAGCCAACCAGCAAGTTAAAAAAACTAAATTAGCTGCACAAAAATTAAGAATTGAAGCTAACGAATTTAAAGCTTTTGTCACTTTTCGTAATACAGCTAAAAATCAAGATTTATTAGGTAATGGAGAAAAAAACGAATTAAACAACTCGTACTTTACTGAGTTATTTAACTTTGCGCCGCAGAGTATTAGAAATAAAATTCTATCTGAAATTAAGAAAAAAGTTGGTGAATTTGAAGATATTAATAAAAGAGCTAAATTTTTAGGAGAAAGAGGCGCTAACAATACTGATGCTCTAATTCGTGCTACTAAAACTAGTTTAAATGAAATGCAATATTTGCAACATACATATGAATTAGAAAACGCAAATATTGATCTAAAAGTAGCTGAAAATATTCCTGGTAATTTAACAGAAGAAAGACCAGAAGATGAAACTGCAGCACGCCAATATGATTATAAACAACATAAAATTGCAGCTATTACAGATGAAGTTGCAAGATTAGAAAAATTATTAGCTGAAGCAATAGTTGGTGATGAATTTAAAGTTACTGCTGACAATAATGTATTATCACTACGCCATCTACACCAAACGGCTGAAGATGAAATTAAAGATTATAATAATCGTGCAAAACAACTATCAGCAAATCCAAATTTAAAAGAGTCAGCTCGACTTGCTTTTATAAATGCAAATACTGTGAGCATTGATCCTTCTACTGCTGGGTTTGCAGAAGCAGAAAATAATAAAATGTCTGTAATTGGAAGATTATTGGCTCGCTTTGAACAAATAACTGTTGGAAATGAAAGAAATCCTAGTGATGGCGGTGAAACTAATTTAGGATCACAAGTAAATGGTGGTAATTCTGATAGTCAAGGTAAGCAATTAATACGCGAAAATCGTTATATTTCTGGTCTTGCTGAAAAAAATAGAAATATATTACCAGGCGCGAGAATAACGGTATCTACTAAAAAATATCAAGAAGAATGCAGTAAAGTTTTAGCGCAAATAGCTAAATCTTTCGCTATTAACCCATCATCTATAGATCAATCAATAAGAGCAGATAATAAAAAATATGCCGCTTTCTTATTACAAGAAATTGATGCTCTTGAATTTGATAAAAAAACAGAAGGACAACTTACTGAAGATATGTTTAATAATGGTCAAGTTACATTAAAAAACTTTACCGATGTTAGAGAATTTTTAGTAAGAACTAAAGAAGGTTTCCACAAATACCTAACTCGTACTCCTGGTCGAAATGATTATGAGTATCAAGTCATAAGTAACGATAATTCTCATACAACTCCTTATAAACGTCACGGTGATGGCTCTGTAGGAATTACGGATCCTTCAAATATTTCAGCTGAACATGCAAAAATGTTACTAAGCGAAGTTAGAATTGGGCATGGATTGAAATTTTGGAATAATTTCTTAAATCAAGGAAATTCTGCCATTGAGTTCCCAATTTCTTCTACTGATAACAAGTTTTCAGCTCAAAGCTTAGCTAATATTATTAAAGCTTTTTCTGAGTTGAAAAAAGAAGAAAGAACAGATGATCGTTATGTTTTAACAATTGATCAAAATTTGCAAAAAACTCTAACTGATAAAAATAAAGGTGGTGGAATTTCAAATACTGAAAAGCAAGATTTGCAAGCAGCCTTAACTGAAATACAAACTGCACATCCGCAATCACATGCTGCAATTCAAGGATTTATTGCGAGCATTACTGCTAATACCCCATCAAAAAGTGCTGATGCCGCTGCAGGCTCAACAGCTCCTCCTGCTCCAACCACAGCAGCAGGTAGTGACAGTAGACCAGCAGAAGGTACGGCTATGACGACTGCCCCTAGACCTAGACCTGGCTCACGTCCTTAATTTTTCAGATCTATCCATCACCCGACTTTGCTAATGCTTTGCCGGGTGATCTTTATTTAAATAAATCATCTACTATACTTAAGTAACCACCAAACAAATAATAACAATAGATAGGTGAAATATGTCTGATCAACAATTCGAGAAAAAAACTCAGCAGGAATTTGATAAATTATTATCAGATTTAAATCAAACAGTTAGTAATGGACAACAAGCAGAGCCTGAGGTAAAAGCCAAAATTATTGGTTATGCTAAGCTATTGCAAGATCAAAACTCTTCTCAGGAATTTAAAGAGTTTATAATGAGCAAACTATTTGAAATTAAAGCAAATGAAGCTATGTTTAATGCTCTTAATTTGACTCCTGAAGAGGATGAGACGGTTAAGCAGATTATTTTGTCGCAGATTAATTAGTTTAAATCCTCCGCGCCTTCGTCATTGCTGAGCTACTGGCGTTTCCCGCGAAGGCGGGAATCCAGATTACTAAAAAAACCCCGCGCCTTCGGCGCCACCCCCTTTAATAAGGGGGCTATAACTCCCCTATGAAAAGGGAGATGTCACTGTCAGCGACAGAGGGGTTTTTAAACTAGCATTTGGAACTAATAATGCGATCCCAAAACCACCAATCCTAAAGCGCCAACAACCAATAACAATGTTTTACCACCAAATACCCTATAACTATCATTAGACGCCAAATTAGTGCGATAACGGCCGCTATAAACCATTGCGGCAGGTAATATAATCAACATGATAGCTATTAAATATCCCGCATTATTAAGAGCTACATTAAATAATTTTGAATAAAATAATTTAATTAATAATGGTGGAATTATTGCCAACAAAGTACAAATAAAGTGCTTATCTCGAGTCTGATGCCAACCAAAACCATCACAAAGAAAATCAGCAAGACTTAACGAAATTCCAAGAAAAGAAGTCGCAAGAGCAAAGCCAGAAAAAGCAGCAAATAGATCTCCAATCCAATGATTATGCGTTAGATTAGATAAAGCTAAACTTAAACGCAAAACCGGATCAACAGAATTATTAATATCAAGCATGCCACCAGCACCTTTAACCGGAACAATACCTAAAGTAATTAATTCCCAAAATAAATATAAAATTAGCGGTAATGTACAACCTAATATAACAACAAATTTCAATGATTTTAAATCACTATGTAAATATTTGCGTAAACTTGGCAACACCATATGCGCAGTAAAAGATGCAACAATAATCGGCAAAGTAAAACGTAATTGCCCTAAATTAGCATGAGATAATAAATTAGATTTTACATGAGGAATATTTAAAGTTGTAAGAGTCAAATATGATCCAATTAAACCAACCATTAAAAAACGGTTAATACCATCAACAGCCCCTGTACCAGAAAAAACTATCACGCCTGTAATTAAGCTTATTAAAACTGCTGCGTAAGAATCAGGAAAATTAATATGCAAAGTATTTTGTACGATATTACTAACAAGAGGAGAGCCGGCATCGATATAAGCTGTATTAGCAGCAATCATAATTAAAACATAACAAAACCATGCGATAACTTTTCCAGAAATACCGAGAGTATCTCCAGCCATTGAAATAATATTTACATCTTCATCTTTAAACCATAAATTAACTTCAATAATTAAAAAACCTGCAATAATCATTAAGGCCCAAGCAATTAAAAAAATTATTGATGTTGGGATAAAACCAGTAGAAGCTGTTTGTAATGGCAAACTTAGCATCCCAGCACCAATACATGTGCCTGAAAAAATTAAAATTGCACCAAATAATTTCGCTATATTCATTGTTTTTTATTCTCGTTCATAAACTTTTCAACATCGGCAAGATACGGGATTGCATCAACTGCCCCACTTTTCATTACACAAAGAGCCGCCGCTGCCTGTCCATACATTAGTGGGTTCTCTCTATTTTTAATGCGCGAAGAAATAAAATATCCTATAAACGTATCTCCAGCAGCAGTAGTATCCGCAACAGAAACTTTATAAGCAGGGACATTTACTTCATCACCATTATTATAGTAAATAACCCCTTCAGAGCCACGAGTTAAAACTATTTCTGTATTACTATCAATAAACTGTTCTTTTAACGCTGCAACAATTTCTACTAAATCTTCTTTACCTGTTAATTCTTCAGCTTCACCGTGATTAATTACTAAAATATCTACTAAATGCAGTGGGTAATTTTTAACTGAACTAGTCATGGGTGCTGGATTAAAAATAATTTTTAATCCTTTATCATGAGCTTCTTGCATAATTTCAGGCAGCATATTAATTTCATTTTGTAATAATAACCAATCGCCCTTTTCTGCTTGTGCTAAAACTTTTTTTATTTTTTCTTTTGTTACTTTTAAATTAGCTCCACCGTATAATAAAATACTATTTTCACCACTATCTGCAACTTGAATAACCGCATGACCTGTTGGTTCGTCTTCGACAAAAGAAATTAAATCTGTGTTGATGCCATTTTCTTGCATCTTAACCACAATGCGGCCACCATCAGCACCAATTAGACCAGCATGAATAACTTCGCAGCCCGCGCGTGCTAAAGCGACGCTTTGATTATTACCTTTACCACCAATAAAATTAGTAAATGATTTACTTGATTTAGTTTCACCAGGCCTAACAAAGTTATCCACCTGATAAACATAATCTTTGTTTATTGATCCAAAATTTATTACTTTCATTACAATCCCCCGTCGCACTACGTGCGCCTGCCCCCTTTATTAAAGGGGGATATATCGCTTCGCGATTAAAATTTAGTTATCTATTATAGAAAAAACTCTGTACTTCGTAAACTTTTTTAAAAATTTAATCTAAATTTAATGTTCATTTGTTTCCATTTAAGCTATTATTTTGCAGTAAGTCTAATAATTTATATATGAGGTGAATTTATGTCACATGAACTAGAAGATATGCCATTTAATGGTGAAATGACTTTTGGCGACAAAGTTAGAGGTTTTTTTAGTAATTTAAAAAAAATAATCCAAATAGCTTTTAATAAAGAAAGTAGAGCTTCTTTATTTGCACAACCTGGAAAAGATTTTGCTGAATTTGAAGCTGATGTTTCTAAAAAAAGCAAAAAACAAATAGCTTCTGATGTTTTCTTTTCTTTATTTGTTTTAACTGCTGCTGCAGTTTCAGTTGTAGCTATTCTTGCTTTTTTAGGAGCATTAACTCTTAATCCAATTGCTCTTCCAATAGTTGCTGGTGTTGCAGCATTAGGATGGTCAATGTTCTGCGCTAGCCGTGTATTGAAATTCTGGGATGTAAGCTCTCATGGTGGTCGTGCTGCTATGGTCGCCGCAACAGTTCTTGGAACTGCAGCTGCTGCAGCTGTAGCTCTTTGCACAAGCCCTGCATTATTGGCATTGTTAATCACTAAACTAAGCTTTGGTGGTGTTACTTCTGCTGCAGTTGGTGGAATTGTTTCTCAAGTTATGACTTGGCTTCCATTTGCTTCTGTTGTTACTGGTGCTGTAGCATTTTTTACAGGCGAAAGCGCTGTTCAAGCTACTAAAATTGAAAAATCTGAGCATGGACATGTTCCTACTGCAGTACATGTAGATATGGATCATGACGGTGGTGCTCCTGCTGGATTGGTACGCTCCTCTCAAGCTGATACTTATCCTGCTCCTGCTGCTGCTGCTCCTGCTGCTGCTCCTGCTGCTGGCATTTAAATTCCCCGCGCCTAACGGCGCTGCCCTCTTTGCAAAAGGGGAATTAAATCCCCTTTTATAAGGGGATTTTTTTTTACTCTGCTAAAATTATAAAATGCGCTATTATAATTTTATTACTTTTATTCTCTTATTTTATTTTCACCCAGTTTTTTCTATACAACAAAACCTAGTTCCTGGTGGAATCGCAATTATTCCCGTTGATAATATTAATTCTGATGTTAGATATCATGGGAGGAGAGTTTTGGTGATAAAACCCCCAGCGCCTAACGGCGCTACCCCCTTTACAAAAGGGGGTGATAATCTCAATTGTACAAAAGTGAGTAATAATCTCCCCTTTTGTAAAGGGGAGAAGTCAGCGAAGCCGACAGAGGGGTTTTTTATAGCCATCATCGGCATCGATCTCCTATCAAATCCCGGCACAAAACAAGAAATAATTATCGATAATAAATATAAAAAATATTTTGAAATTAAACCGGCAAATTATAATATTTCGCGGATTAATATAAAAAATAAAAAACTCGTCGATTTACCAAAAGAATATTATGAAAGATTAAAAAATGATAATAAAAAAATTATCAGTAAATTAAATATTTTTGATAATAATTTTTATCCCCATGATTTAAATTTTAAGCAACCAACTGCAGGCACGCCATCCAGCTCTTTTGGATCAAAAAGAATTATTAATGGAAAAGATCGTAATCCACACAAAGGCATGGATATTGCAGCACCAATCGGTACAAAAGTTTATTCTACTGCGCCCGGAAAAGTTAGCGCTGTTTTACCTAATTTATTATTAAGTGGGAACACTATTATCATTGAACATGGTAGGGGCTTAAAAACTATGTATTGCCATTTAAATAAGATATTAATTAAAGAAGGCGCGATAGTTGATCAAGATACAGTTATTGGAACTGTCGGAAAAACTGGGCGCGCAACCGGCGCCCATTTACATTTTGCGGTTAGTTTGAACCAAGCCCGGGTGAACCCGCAGATTTTTTTAGACTAGTTAACCATTTAGCTGCTGTTTCATAATCAACACCAGAGGCATCTAATCCTTCAGTAAATGCAACAGCGCTAACAGTACGTGGCAATCCACCACGAGTTACAGGATCAACACTAGTTTCAGAGCCTTCATCGTCTCCTAATAATGGCTCAGCCTCATCTCCTTTAGCAGCAAATAATCCAGAAACTTTACCTTTAACAAATTTAAATAAATTTATAAAGACATTTGTTGGCTCGGCAAAAATTGCACCAACAGAATTTTCAACATTATCAAAAATATTTGATGGCATATCTTCATGATTTCTATGACGATACATAAATGCTAAAACACTTACAGCTAATCCAGCGAGAGATACAACAAGCATAGCAGTAGTCAATGGCGGGAAAACTATATATGCTGCCATTGCTACAGCACCAACAGCAAGGCCAATATAATTCACAAATTTTGCTGGTTTGTTTTCATCATTACTTTTAATAAAAGCATGAATTTTAGGGCCAACAGCCAAGCCAAAAGCAATTAACGCTGCACCAAAAGCAATTGGTAAAGAGATATACGGCGCCATAATTGCTAGACCTGATAACGTAAAGAACGTAAATGCTATAGCAAGAGAAACCATTGAAAAGCCAGAAAATAAAAACCCTGCTCTATCGTCTTGTTTAGTTGCTAAGCCAATCCCTACATGCCACAAGCCACGAGCCATTAAGCCTGCAATAGCAACAAACATAAATAATGAAGCAAATGGCAGTGCTAAACCAGCAACGGCAACGCTACCTGCTATTACACCAAATTCAGCTAAAATAAAGCCAGTAAAACCAGCTGCAGTAGCTAAAGTTAAGAATAGCTTCATTAAGGCTTGCAAACCCCATAATCTGTCACGCTTAGCCTTTTCTTTTAGTGTTTGCTGACGAATATATAGGAAGAAATCTACTATTTCATTGCCTACTAATAAAGTTGCTAAACCAATTCCAACAAATGGTGATAAACCTAGTAATCCGGCACTTAAAGCAGCTTGACCTGCACCAGCAGCTCCAGCACCTGCTAAAACAGCTTTAATCGCGCTAAAACCACGCCAAATACCATCAGCAAAAATAAAGCTATAAGCTAAAGTTAAAAATATTTGAAGTAAAGAATTTGCCCGTTTATTAACGAGTTCTAATTCTGGTGATGAATGTGACATAGGTAACTCCTTATTTTAAAGCCATATTTTAAACTATTTAACTAAATTTGTCAATAATGACAAATCCGCCGTTCTTTTGAATATTTCCTGTAACTTCAATAACAAAGCTATACGATTATTGCGCAGTTTTTCATCTTCACACATCACCATAACGCTTTCAAAAAATTCAGCCAATGGCTGGGTTAATTCTTCTAGTTCTTTAAAAGACGAAATAGATTTATATAAATCTTTTTCAGCTTGGTCTTGCAATAATTTAGCATCAAAATTTATATTTGAAATTTTATCGCTATTTTTTTCTAAAATAGATTTAACTCGCTTATTTGATTCAATAAGACTAGCTGCCTCTGGTTGCTTAATAAACTCTCTTATAGTCTGAACTCTATTATCAAAATCTAGCGGACTTTCTGGCATTACTTCTTTTATGCTTAAATAAATTTCTGTTGGGATATTTTTTTCAGCATAGTAGGCTTTTAGGCGTTCAATGCAGAAATCGAAAGCTTGATCTGCGGCTTCTGGATTCCCGCCTTCGCGGGAATGACGGGAAGTTTCGCGGGAATGACGGGATGTTTCACTGGAATGACGGGATGTTTCACTGGAATGACGGGATGTTTCACTGGAATAGCTAAAATTTCCTATTGCATGACGAATTGCATCACGTAAATTCAGGTCTAATTTATTTTCAATACAAATTCGCATAATTCCAAGCGCAGCACGACGCAGTGCATAAGGATCTTTATCACCAGTTGGCAATTGACCGGCACTGATCACACCGACTAAAGTATCTAATCTATCGGCTATTGCTAGACTCGCAGCTTCCACTGAAGTGGGTAAATTATCATGAGAAAATCTTGGCCAATAATGCTGCTCTATGCACTCTGCTGTTTGTTTATTTTCACCATCATTAAGTGCATAGTATTTACCCATTATTCCTTGTAATTCAGCAAATTCACCAACCATACCAGTTAATAAATCACATTTGCATAAATATGCTGCTCGCTTTGTAACTTTAGTATCTGCTGATAATTGCTCGGCAATATATTCAGAAAGCTTTTCTAGGCGTTTTACTTTATCGCCCATCGTACCTAATTTATTATGAAATAAGACTTTGCTTAAATCTTTTTCATGCGATGATAGTGTTGTTTTGCGATCATTATCAAAGAAAAATTTGGCATCAGCCAAACGAGCATTTAGTACACGATTATTACCTATAATTACTTCTTCCGGATTTTGGCTTTCTATATTAGAAATCGTTACATAATTTGCAGCTAAGATCCTATTAAAATCATTGCTCTGAGATTGTTCGTTATTCCCGCTAGACTTTTCGTCATTCCCGCTAGACTTTTCGTCATTCCCGCTAGAC
>CAYGUI010000016.1:24652-27402 GCA_964353115.1 uncultured Gammaproteobacteria bacterium | reverse complement strand
CTTTTACATTATTTTTTTCATTATTTACGATAACAGCACGTTTGACGCGATTAATATCCTTTCCAAGGGCCGTGTGCAATTGACGTAGAAGAAATAAATCGTGCTTGCAATTATCATTACAATTATTTGGCGTAAGGTAAATAATATGCCATTTTTTGTTTTTTAGTTTTAAATCTAAGTTGTCTAGATTTACTTTATTCTTTAAAAATACGCCATGATTATTGGTTTTAAAACTAAATTTATCTGAATTTTTATAAACTAAAATAGCTAATAAAAACGGAATAACAAAAGTAGCAAAAATTGTAAAAAGAGTTAGGTTTTTTTTCATGGGGAGTATTATAACTTCTTAAGGAAAAATACGGTACCTATTAATGACACTAAAGCTAGGGAAAACCACTGGACGGAATAAGCAAAGTGTTTTTCAGGAGGCATATTGATTAATTTCCAGTCGGTAGTAAATGCCATATTTTTAGGATTGGTCATTAAAATATACGAATCTGTATTTATTTTATAATTTAATTTTTCGGCTAATTTTTTTAATTCAATGCGCTGAATTTTAATTGGCCAGTCGTTATTTCTAAAGTTTTCACCTAATATTAATGTATAGCTTGGTTTTCTTACGATGCCTTGTATTTTGATATAGGTTTCGTCTTTAATATTTTGTATAAGCTGATCGGCATTTTTAATCCAGCCGCGATTAACTAACATGGCTTGGTCTTTACCGATAATAAAAGGGGTTAAAACATGATATCCAACTTGATGATTATGAAACTGATTTTCTACAAAAAACTGATGCTCGTAATCAAAATAACCAGATAGTAAAACTTTACTGTGCTGAGCGTCATCAATAATTTGACGCTTTTCAAGTCCACGATAATATTGCCAAAATCCTAATTTTATAAAAAGAATAATAAAGAAAGCGGATAAAAATAAAAAACTTAATTTTCTAGTCATAAATATTTATATATTTTATAATTCTAAGATGCTAGTTAAAATTGTAATTATTATAGTATTTTTTCTAATACTTTATTCATTGTTTTCCGGATTATTTTATTTGATGAAAGATACCGACGACAGCTCAAAGCGCACGGTGTGGGCGTTGAGCTGGCGGATTGGTCTGTCTGTCTTGTTATTTTTGTTTTTAGTGCTGGGATTTAAAATGGGCTGGGTGCCGTTACATACCCTATAATCCATTTCTTCTTTGTTGTCTTTCGAGTGCAGCTTGTCGTGTAAGCAAAGCTTGTATTTCTTTTGGCTCTGCTATTGTATGAAGATACCCAATAATAATACTCTTTAACTTTTCTCTGTTTTCAGTTATTAATTGGTTTTCTTCACAAAAATCAGAAATTTGGCTTATTAATTCTTCAGGACCCATTTTTCTTCGATTTATATTGAAAAAAAGCTCGGAAAGATCAGCTTCTAAAAGCTCTGCTTGTGTTGTAGTTTCTTCAATATCATCGACAGCAGCAGCAGCACTCGGCACAATTTTTGGTAAAACGCTTTCTTTGGCAGCTTTATCTATAACAGCGCCTTCTATCCTACCTTGTATGATTGCAACGGCAAGGTGCTGAATTTTTCCTTCATTGCATATTACTTTATATTTTTCTCTAATATTTTCAAAGCATTTGGCTAGTTCTTTTACGATTGTATCTATGATTAAATCTTTTTCTTTTCCATTGTTATAAATTTCTGCAAAAATACATAATCGTCCAATAAGGGCGGCTCCAGTCAGATTTTCTGTGCAAAAAATTGACCTTTCCATCAGTAATCCGCCAAAACCATTTTTGCTACTATTATTATCTAAAGCTAATTCAGCTTTGTCTCTAATTTCATTATTAGGATATTTAGCAAGGTGTTTACGAAAATTAGTATATGCTGCTAAAACTTTTTCTTTGCTTAATGTTATTTGAGTAGGCTGAAGAATAAGTAATTCAATTGCTTTTTTAGTCGCAGCATCTCTATTTCCAGCATGTACATTAATTCCATATTCTACATCCTCTTCGTCTTCTTCATCCTCACCTATTGGTGGAAGAGGTAGATGAAGAGGCCTTTCTAAAATTAAAGTAGTTCTTCTTGAAAATTCATCAGCATCATATTCATACCCATCTTGATCCGCAGCCGCTCTGTCAGCAATAACTCTATTCACTACAGCTGCTCTTTGGTCTTGAGGGATATTGGAGATGCTTGTAATTAGATTACTTATATCAGGAATATAAATATTTTCGTGATGAATATCACCTAAATAAGTTAGGATTTCTTCTATTTCATTTTCATTAATTTTAGAAATATTTTCTAATATATAAGCGTAATCTTCTTTTTCTAATCTTGTTCCACTAAAGACTTTTTGAGCATGATTTATAACTCTTTCTCTATCTTTTGCTGCTATTTTATTAATAGCTTTAAGTATTAGTGATGCAGATTCATAATCTATTCGATAATTACTATCGTGTTCATCTATTACAAATTTTCTATTTTTTTCAATAATAATTTTGGTTCTAGCAACGACATCTGCCATTTGGTCTTCAGGAATTTCACAAATTTCTTTAAGTATATTTATGTATTGCTTCCGAGTTTTATTCTCTTTATCGAAAATTTCATAAATAATCTTAGCTTGATTTAGAGCATGTTTTCTTTTATCTGGTGCAATTTTAATAATTTGCGTAGTAATTTGTATTAATGTAAATAAATTTTTCTTTTCATCAAAAAAGTTTTCATTGATAAATTCTTGAGCGCAAGTGAAAGAATTATTT
>CAYGUI010000016.1:0-24642 GCA_964353115.1 uncultured Gammaproteobacteria bacterium | reverse complement strand
ATTTATTTCATTTTGAGATATTTCTTTTTTTGGAGAAATCGCAAGAAACATTTCATACATCTCTAAATGTTCATGTGCACTCATTGCGTGCAAATTAAATTTTGTTTTTTGATTTACGAAGTCTGCATATTCGTTAACTTGAGACTCTTCCATATTAGAAATACTTCTAATGAATGATGAAAAATGCTCTGAAGTTTTCAGAGTAATTTCTTTATTTTCTATTTCAATTTTTAAGCTATTATTATAATGAATAATATTACTTATATTATAAGCGTAGTAACCCCATAATTCTTTGCTTGATTCTCTTGTAAAATAATCTTTCATTAACCCAGATGATGGATCTCTTGCGCTATTCTCAGGAAATTTAGATGTTATTGAAAAAGCATCTAAAGGCTTTTGTTTTATGCTGCTTTTATTTTTTATATAAATAGATTTAATTTTTTTAAAAGTATTAGCAATTTTATCCTCAGGAATTTTACTAAAAATTTTAATTTCTTCTGCTGT
The DNA here is from genome assembly GCA_964353115.1 of uncultured Gammaproteobacteria bacterium. GTDB lineage: Bacteria > Pseudomonadota > Gammaproteobacteria > JAGOUU01 > JAGOUU01 > CAYGUI01. The sequence goes on along the minus strand of CAYGUI010000016.1, from coordinate 24,138 downwards.
TTCAAAAAATTCTGCAGGAGCGTTAGATAAAAATATTTTTCTTTTACTATCAGAAATTTGAGAGATTTCTTCAATTACCAATGCTCTGGTATATATATCCATATTTCTATGGAAAAAATAAGGAGCAAGAAGGGTTAACTCTCCTAAAACATCTATCCTTTTATTTCTTTCAATTTTCGAAATAGTTTCTATTGCATGGGATATGGAAATTTCATCAGAATTTTCTAGCGAGAGAATATAACTATAGTTTCTAATATCCTCTAAAACATCTAACTTTTTAGATTTATAAAGATTATACACAGCTTTAATTATGCAAATATGTCCAGATGGCTCTTTTAAAAAAGGTCTGGCTTGCTCTAGTATATTTTTTAAAATATTCTGGTTATTTTCTTTATAAATCTTATAAAACGTAGAAAGAATAAATATTCGCTCATTAATTCCCATATCATCCGTAATATGGCTCCAAGCAATGCTAAAAATTTCTTCTGATTTATCTGTACTACAAATATCATAAGTGTTTTTAATTAACCCCATCTTTTCATTGAAGCTTAGATCTTTAAAGCTCATATCTTCTTTAAGAAAAGTTTTAGCAGTGCTTATTATGCTTTGTCTTTTTTCTTGAGCTATACGATAAAGAGACATTATCAGCGCATTACGATTATCTCCGTTCATATTTTCATCAATAATGCCTAAAGATAAGCTTAATATTTCATCTCTTTGATCAACTTCAATACTGAAAATATCTCTGGATAACTGTATTTTTTCAGCAAATTTCATATTTTTTGTAAAAAATGCTTCTGCAATACTAAGGCATTCAGTTTGTTTATTTAAAATAATTTTATAAATATCTTTAATGCATATTCCAAATCTATTTTCCTTTACCTTGTTGTTAATCAAACTTTTGATTAGATTAAAAACTTCTTTTCTTTGTTCTTGAGGAATGTCATAAATATCGTTTAGATCATATATACAGATATAATTTTCATCGATAACCTCTTTTGCCAAGTCTAATACTTCTCTTCTTTGTTCTTGTGGAATATCGTAAATTTTTTTAACAAATTCTAAAAAATTGTTATATTTGTATAAAGATTCAAAAAGTTTTATTTGTTTTGGAGTAATTTGTGAAATTATTTCAACAATCTCAGTACTATGAGAATACATTTTATCTTCATATGCCATGAGATTTCGGGATATAGCGATAAAACTGCCTGCTTTTTTGGGGTTTTTTAGTGAAATTTCATGGGCTAAGTTCAGAAAATTTTGAATACTATCTCTGTTATAGTATTCTTTTTTCTTGAAAAATATTTTAATGAGCTCTATAAAATATCCTATTTGTTCAGAAGATCCCTTAGAAATTACTGTATCGACATATTTATTTACAAGTCTACGGTAGTATATTTCTATCTCTTCAGTAACATCATCTATGGTTGCTTTTAGGGTTGATAACACTTGTAATTCTTGATCTAAAACTGCAGAGCTTCTTTTCATAAAACAATCTTTTTTATTTGTTGCCTAAATTATATAGAAAAGATTGTAAATTAATTAACAAACTAAATCAATGTTAAGATTTTATGATAAATGCTATCCCTTGTCTCTTTAATTTCATTCAATAAATTATGCTTAGCATGCTCAATTAAGTGTATGTTATTATTGGGGAATTTTTTGGCGATTTCTTTGATATTATATTTCCAGTCAACAACCGTATCATCAATGCCTTGAAATATATTAATTTCAGTATTATTAACCCTAAATTTATTAAATTTACGCTTCCATCTATGCATGGCTGCAAACCATGTCATTGGGGCTTTAGTTGGCAGTTGAGGGTCTTTATACCCCATAAAATGGGCCATTTCTTCATTGTAAGTATTGGGCACAAAATAACGATTTACTATTTTTATAAATGGTAAATAATTAAGCATAAGCTCAATAACTTCCCAATATGGGATCGATAAAAGTGGGGCGATACAAATAAAATTACTAAAATTTTTCGCAAAAATATGATCTTGTAATAAAGAGAATATTAGTCCACCACCTGTGCTATATCCAACCATGGTCTTATTAACATCTCTATAATTATTTTTTAAATTAATAGTTAAAACATCATGCCAATCTTTTATAGCATTAATATACTTATTAAAACTTCTAATATCGCAGCGTTTTCCTGATGATAAGCCATGTCCTGGCAACTCAGCACAAGCAAAAGCAATATTATTATCTATACAAAATTTTATAAAATTACTTTGTAGACCAATATGATCGCCATAGCCGTGAATGAAAAAAACTAACTTTGTATAATTTTTGGGCAAAAATAAGTGCCCACAAATTTTAAATTTTCCGCTATCAAATAATCCAATATGATATTCGCAGTTATTAAAATTTAAATGATAAAAGGTTTTATATTTATCAAATAGCTGATTATTTAATAACGGCTGAGATAAATTAAAATTCTTTAGTTGATTATGCAATAGCTCGAGATCTTTAAGATTCATAATCTAACTTTTTATTTTTATTGTATTTATATTAAGTTTAGTAGATTTATTATTACTTGACCAATAACGAAATATCTAATTTTTTCAATGAGTTACATATAGGTCGGGGTTGTTGGGAGCAAAACAATATAGTATATTCTATACTTATTATTGAAAATACGTTTTGAGGAATCTATGCCTGATATGAGCCTTGAGGGCTGTAAAGACTTTTGGGTTAAAAACCATGACCCTTTTCTTAGTCGTGTAATTAACATGATGGGGCATGTGGAAGACTGGACTTTTGATGATAATGTTGAGTTAAATAAATTACTTCAAGATATCACCGACAGTCTTGATGAAATGAAGCGTATCGATTTAAAGGATGAAAAATTATTTGTAAATCTTTTAACTAACGTGAAAGTCACGCGCTCGTTGCGCTTTATGCAATTTTTAGATGCAAAATTGCCGGGCACCGCTTCAAAATTATTAATTTATTCAGAAGTCGCAAGTAAAAATACAGATACAGTAACCGGTTTATTTTTAAATAGAAATTTAATTTTTGAGCGCTTGCAGTTACTAGCGCGAATTTTTGCACCACAAAGGATTAATTTGGTGATAAATGCATTAGAGCTATCGGAAGGGTAATTAATGAGAAATAATATGAAAAAAATAATAATAAAATATAAATACATCACTTTCTTTCTGTTATTTTTAACAGGCTTTGCTTATGCCCAAGAGAATAATTCACAAGATCAATGTAAAAAAAATAGTACTTGTGTATCGATAAACTCCACATCGTACTTAATGATAATGGGCATGTCTAATCAAAAATTTAATTGCTCAAATTTGACTGATAATAAAGATGCAGCTAAAGCTTGTCAGGCAAACTTAACCAATCTTCGTGAAAATAATTTATTAAATTCAAATAATATAGATAAGTATTTAAAAGATTCTAATGCGCAAACAGCATTTAAAAATTCTTGCGGTAATTATTTAAATTGGGCAGATAAATCTAAACAAGAATCAATAAAAATTCTTGAAGCCTTACAAGTTAACTTAGGCAATACAGGATTAAATAAAGATCAAGTTAATAAAATTTTACAATTCGGTGGAATGTCTGGATGTGGTGATTCAAGCTCAGAAGGGCAAGTTTTCACACTACCATCACCATCTTCTAATTTAAGTGGCGAAGGGGCTACAGCTCCACAATTATCAAAAGCATTAGAGCAAGCTGGTGAGCCAGAAGGTGATCAAGGTGGCTCAGGTGCACAATTTGGTTTATCACAAGGGCAAACTACAGGATCAGGAGCTGGGATGCCATCTGGTGCTGGTGGCTCTAGTTCTGGTCAAAGTAAATTGTGCTCTTTTATTTCAGGTATTTCACCAACAGCTGCTGGTTTGTTAGATTCTTGTAAAGAGCAAAAGCCAGATCAACCAGTTGATTGTAAAGTTTTAAAAACTAAAGCTGATAGTGGTGATGATTCAGCACGTCAACAATACATAATTGATTGTTGTAGTACTAATAGTACTGATCCTCTGTGTACTTCAGGCCCAGCTCCAGGTCCTTCTCCTGCACCTAGTCCGGATGGTCCAACTCCAGGTCCATTAACTCCAGATCAATGTACATCAGATATTGTTAATTTATCTTTTGGTGATAGCAAAGCATTTGCTGCAACAGGTTGTATATGCTCTGAAGCTGCTGAGGCTAAAGGTTTATGTATGCGTCCAGCAAGTTGTGCTGCACTATTACAAACAGGAAATCCTTATTTGATTAGCCAATTAGGTCGTGATATGTGTAAGGATGTACCAATTAGTCCTGATAATTTAACATTTGGTGTTGAAGGATATTTTTACGGCGTACCAAATCCAGCTCTTCCAGCTCCAGGCGTTGCATGTCCAGGTAAAAGTAAAGAAGAATGTGATTTAATCGCTCGCGGTTGGATTGACAGTTTAAATAAATTAAAAACAGAGCGTAGTAAATTACCAGGTACAGGTCGCGTAACTCCTGTTCCAGGTGGTGGCGGTGATCTTGGTTATAGCATTGAATATCCTTTATCAGTAGGCTCTACACAAATTTCTGATCAAAACGTATCGCAAATCTGTCCTGCACGTTGTAGTGCATCGTCAAGTGATTCGATGTTCCGTCGCTTGTTGCATGTGCGTTATCCAGGAATTAAATTTGATAAATTTACTAGTAAGTTTGAACAAGGGCGACATTACTCAATATTAAAAAATGATGGCCAACGAGAATATTTCTGTGGCTGTAGACTTTATGGTGAGGTTCCACAATGATAGTAAGAAAAAAAATAGCTTTAACTATAGTACCGATTATGACGCTAGGATATTTATCAGCTGCTTTTGCTGCAGATAATTTATCAACAATTATTCCTGGAACAGCAGGTGGTAGTCAGCAACAACAGTCAAATGCTAATCAAAATCAAAATTCTGGTGGTTTAACTTATGATCCGTTAACTTCTCCGGATTCAAATATTGGATCAATAAAGCCTTCTGATTCACCAGAGAGCGCAATTTTAAGTCAAACAGTTTATTTAGCACAGCTAGTAAAAGAAGCGCGTAATACATTACCGCCAACTTATTACAGTACCAGAGCTAATGGTAGTGCTTTGCCATATGCAACTTCAAATATAAAAAATGTAAAAAATCAGATTTCTGATGCTTGGTTGCAATATTATATGGGAAGTAAGGCATTACGTTATAACCAAGGAAATAATCAAGATCCGGTACAAGCTTTTGATCCAACTGGTCGCACAACAACAGATACAACTTCTACTAATTACCCATTAACATCAACTAACAGTGAGCAAAACTTATTAAAAAGTTTATTATTATCACGTGCGTCATCGGGTTATTGTGGTGGTTTTGAAAATAATATCAAAACAGTTGATATGGGCAATACAACTTTGCAACAAGCTTGTAGTGCTAATCGGTATGTAAATGATCCTTATGCTGATTTAGCAGCAGGTAGTCTATTTGCACCAGACATTACTAATTCTCAAGCAGCACTGCGTTATATTCAAAATATAACAGGCATGTTACCAACAGCTGTACCAAAAGATTTATTAAAATCTGGTAATGATCAGACTGTAGGCATTGATACTGCAGGTCCACAGCTTGTAAATTGGTATGCAACTAATGCGCAAAAATCTATGGCGCAAGATGCATTACTTTCAATTTACTCTGATCATATGGCATCGCCATATTTAGCAATTCCTAAAAAGTATGTTCCAGGGCAAAACTTATCTGATTTAACAAAAGATCAATTACAAGTAACTAGTCCTTATGGTTTATTAAAATTTGAAGCGACTAAACGTTTCGAAAATCCTCGTTGGTATGATAATTTACAATCAATGCCGCAAGATGCTGTATTAAAAGAAATGGCGATGATGATGGCGACGCAATTAGAGCTGAATGAAAAAATGTATGCGCAAAATCAATATCTTGTAGGATTAATCGCAATGCAGACTTCTGCTACAGCTGGCATAATTAGCCAAGTTCAAGCGGGTCAAGCGAGGGCTAAAGCAGAAACTACTCCTGCTAAGATTATTGGTAATTTAACCAGTGCCTTACGTTCACAGCCAGGTGGTGAGGCTATTGCTGATACAGTACAAAAACAAGCAGATAAGCTTGGCTTAACTGGCGATTCTTCAGGCTCAGATAGTGGTTCAAGCTCTGATCCGCTATGTAATGGCTTAAGCGGCAAAGCAGCAACTGAATGTAGTACTGCGGCAAAACAAGCAGATAGCAGCAAAGAGTGTAAGGATGCTCCAAATAGCTTATCTTGCATCAAAGAAAAAGCTAAACAAATCAAAAAAGTAGTGAATTGTAAGGATTCTGCGAATAAAAACGCTGTGGTGTGTGCTGCGGATTAATTCGGTTTTCTTCTTCGTCATTGCTGCGCTACTGGCGTTTCCCGCGAAGGCGGGAATCTAGAAAAACCCCCCCGTCATTCCCGCGAAGGCGGGAATCTAGAAAAACCCCCCGGCGCTGACGCGCCGACCCCCTTTACGAAAGGGGGTATAAGAACGCCCCCTTATTAAAGGGGGCAGACGCACGAAGTGCGGCGGGGGTTTTTCACAAAATCAATAAGTTAAGCACGGAACTATATAAGCCAATAAACTAACAAAACCCATTGACACAGCCATACATTTACTGGTATCATAGCTTATTGCTATTAAAAAGATAGCAGTAATTGAGACATCCAATCATAAGTTTGGATGTTGGTCAAAACAAAAGAATAATAAAATAAGAGAAATATGGCAATTTTTAATAAAAACAACAAGAAAGGAAAGCAACCAGAACAGAAAGGAAGAATACGCCGCACAGGTGGTTTCGTTTATCGTAACTTCTTTAATGTAGGTTCTTGGCTTGGTTTTAATAACGTAAAAGAAGGTGGATCATTCATTATTGAAAGTTTCTACCGAACAGTTAATTCGTTTTTAGGAGAAAAAGCTGCAAATGAAGCAAACTTAATAGCTCCTAAATATAGTAACGAAGAGTTAACTAAAATGCGTCAAGGTTTCTTAGTAAATACAATTGTACTAGCTGTTTGTACAACTTTAAGTTTAGGGATATTAGTTTACTTCTTAATAAATGCACACTGGTTTGCATTTTTCTTATGGATTTTAATAACAGTAATTTTAGGTGCTTACTCTTACAAATTATTTTTAGCACTTAATGAAGTAAAAGAATTATTAAATAATAATAAAAGAGGCAAAAATGTTAAGTAAAATATTTAGCAAATTAAAATCAATGAAAGCAGTACTGCTCGTTGCCACGGGTGTTTTTGCTATGAGCTTTAGCGCCTCTGCATCAGCAAGTACTATTTGGTATGACAATTTATTTACTCCAGCTAAATCTGACTTATCTATATATTGGTTAAGTCAAATTTTCGGTTCAGTTGGTGGAATGTTACCGTATCACGGTCCAGGTTTATTACCGGCAGTTTTCCAAGTATTTAACGCGATAATGCTAATCTTCGTAGCATTAATGGCGGTTTATGGCGTTATGATGTCATTAGTAAATGCTGCAAGCCAAGGTAGTATGATGAGCAAAACAATGAGCTCACCTGTATATCCAATTAGATTAATTATCGGTTTAGCTGCAGTTGCACCATTACCATCAGGTTATAGTGCAGTGCAAATGTTCATTATGTGGGTAATTTTACAAGGTGTTGGTGCTGCTGACGTAGTATGGCATCGTGCGGTTGATTACTTTGCTGCTGGTGGTAGCATCGTACAACAAGAGCAACCTACATCAACAGGTTTAAATTCAATTGGTAATAAAAACGCTGAGCAATTCATCCAGAACGTTTATAGTGCTGGTATGGGATTAGCGGCTAAGCATGAAACAAGTAGTAGTATTGCTGCTACACCATTATCTATGGATTATGTTCATGCAACAGAAAACGGTGTTACTATCGATGGTGCTGGTACTTTTACTGTACAGTTTGCTAACGATTTAAGCCCACAAGAAAGATTATCAATCACTCAACCAATAGCTCAATTGATTTATCAAGCGGCTAATACAGTACAATCTGCGCAAGAGCAACCAAAAGACGCACAAAATTTAATTAACAGATTCGTGCTTAACTCTTGGGATGCTTATAAAAACGTATCAGTAACTTATACTGGTTATACAAAAAGCGATGCGCAAAAAGCTGATGGAGTTTCTCCAACAGGAAAACAAATATATGATATGGGCTGGGCTAACGCTGGTGCATATTACCATGACTTAGCTAAACAAAAAGCAGAAGAAACAAAAGGAGCTGCAATAGTTAGTAATTACAGTAATTATATGAACTACCCATCAAGCGGTGTGTTAAACGGTGCAATTAACCAATTACCAATACCAAAACCGGATATGGGTAATCAGGCAATGTTGTGTGGAACTTCAGGATTTGTATCAGCAGGATCAATGCTTGTTGGAAATATTCCATTAGGTACTTGGATGCTTGCTACTTGTGGTGCATTAGCTGGGTTAGGATCACATTTACATCACATGTATAATTCAAGTGGTATGACAGGCGATCCTATCTTAAATATAATGAGTATTGGTCAGACATTAGTAAATGCAATAGAAGCTTCAAGTATAGCGTTTATTGTAGCAAGTGGTTTATTAACATTAACTACAGGTGCCGCTTGGGGACTAGGTTTTAACCCGGTATATGGTATTGCAATGGAAGGTGCAAGTTTCTTGCCAATGCTAATATCATTAACTTTACCGCTTCTTGCAGTAGGTTATACTTTAATGTTCTACGTACCAATGGTACCGTTTATGATTTTCGCAACTGGTGTACTTGGCTGGTTGATGATTTGTATAGAATCAATGATTGCTGCGCCAATCACAATGGTAGGTCTTGTATCTCCAGATGGTCAACACGAAGTGTTTGGCCGTGCTGAGCCAGCAATAATGTTAATATTCAATACATTCTTACGACCAACATTAATGATCTTTGGTTTCTTATCTGCAATGTTGTTGTCACACATAGTGTTTGAAATAGTTAACGCAGGTTTTTATCAAGCGTTATCATTCATAAGCTTTAGTAATATTTCGACTGGTATATTTGCAGGTATCGTAGTACTTGTACTTTATAATACTTTCGTAATCGGCTTAATCAACCAAGTGTTTAAATTAATACACATGGTTCCAGATAAAGTAATGACTTGGGTTGGTCATAACCACTCTAGCATGATTAACTCTGACGAAGTGTTACAAGGAGCGAAAGGCGGTGTTAGTGAAGCTGTTGGCTCTGCTGGTAAAATGCTAGGTAACAGTGCTCAAACTTCTGGTGAGGATAGTTCTTCTAACATTAATCAAAATCGAGACAACTTCTTAAATGGAGAAGGTGAAGGTGCCACAATAGGTGGTAGGGATGTTCGCCAAGCTTTAAGAAATTTTGAAGGAGTTCAAAATGTAACAGACTCTAATGGTAAAACTCAGGGTGTTGCAAAAGGATTTGCTAGTAGAGGATTATCTGGTCCTTCAGCAGCTCGTAAAAGCGGAAGAATTAATCGAGGCTTTGGAGCTGGTGGTAACGGAATGTAATCCACCCCAAACTAAAAACCCCCATCAGGGAAACCGGATGGGGGTTTTTTTTTGCATCGCCGGAGCTGTTTGGTAAAAACCCCCCGGCGCTGACGCGCCGACCCCCTTTACGAAAGGGGGTATAAGAACGCCCCCTTATTAAAGGGGGCAGACGCACGAAGTGCGTCGGGGGTTTTTAATTAAAAAGGGGAGAGGTCGGCGAAGCCGACAGAGGGGTTTTCTGGATTCCCGCCTTCGCGGGAATGACGGGCTTCGCGGGAAACGCCAGTAGCGCAGCAATGACGGGTTTTTTTACAACAAATCATCCAAGTCATCAAGACTGAAATCTTTTGGATCACGAGGTTGTTTTTTGTCTTTATTATTATCCTGATCTTTATCTTTTGGAAGATCCGGTAAATCTGGCCATTCTGGTAAATCTGGCAAATCAGGAAAATCAGTCTTAGATAATTTATCTTTATCCAAATCTTTGAACAAATCATCAAGTTTTTTGCTATCAAAATCACCCATACCAGAACTTCCGGTACTTCCAGAATCACCGCCAGTAGTAGTTGTATCAGAAGATATTTCAATTCCTTTTTCTTTATTAACTAAAGCTTTCACCGATTTTATTAATTTTTCACCATCTTCGACTAGTGAATTAGCATCTGATGATGGTCTGTCAAATGGTGGATAGTGAGAAGATACAGATACATCCGATAATAACTTTTTAGCAATTTTTTGCGCATCTTTTTTAGTTGTGCCAAGTAATTGCTCAATTCTTATTAATGATTTGAAAGTATATTCTTTATCAAGTAATGGTTTATGTGAATCAAACGGCTCTGGAGTATTAGCATTTTGCGTGAAGAAAACGTTCATACCCTGTGGCAACCATTCTGGCTCTATTTGCTCCTCACCAAGTGATGCAACAGTTTGTTTTGCATTAAATCTGTCAACAAGTTCAACAGCATTTTCGTCATTGCGATAATTATCTAAAATAAACTGTAAATCTTCATCATTACTAAAGTGTTGACCGCTAACTTTATGCGGATCATCAAAAAGCTTAGTAAATTTTGCAATACGCTCTACAACTTGCGCCAGCATATCATCATTTGGCGTTTCAACTTTTAGCATTTGATTTAAACGCATGTGCTGTGCTGGTTTTGGATTAGCATAAAAAGATTTCATGCGGATAATTCTTGATTTAAAGAATATATGTCCTTCGCCAAGCCCCTGATCTTTTAAATCTAATAATTCGATACGATTACGTTTTTCAATATTTGCTTGCTGGCTGTCAAGATAGTTATTAGTAAATGTTGCATTCTTAGTTTGAAACCCAGAAGTTGCTGTAACATATGCTTCACCAGCAGTTTTTACAAAAAATTCTAATGTCTCAGTTGGATCTTCCAGCTTCATACAAATTTTAATATTCGTATTCGCACCAATCGATGCAGCTTCTTCTTTTGATGCTTTTTGAAATGCTGGTAAATCTTGTCCTGCAAAAATTGCTGAGAAACCAAGTGAACGTGCCTGTGCAGGAACAACGGCAAAACCTTCTACGGCATAATAGCCGTACTCATCAAGAATACATAAATATGGAGTAGGAGAGGTTGTTGGTTTCTTCTCAATAACTTCACGATAAGTTCCTTCAACTTCTTCACCAAGACCAGATGCCATCATTGCTTTTAACGATGCAACAATTAATTTTCCAAGGTTTGCAAGCTCAGATGGAGATTTTTCAAGAGCTGGCAATAATGCCACTAAGATACGACGATTTAATACCACATCTTTAAAATCTATTTCAGCCAAGTTTGTTTTTACGATATGACCGTAAGTATCTGCAAGAGATGAAAAAGCGCGCACTAACTGCATTGTAATAAAACCGTGCTGCTCAAAAACCTCACCAGCTTGTTTACCTTTATTTGCCGGGTTAAATCCTGGCAAGTTAATCATGTAGTTATAAATCGGATCAGTAACTGTCTTTGGCGCATCTTTAAGGTCAACAAAACGCTGCTCAATTGGAAATTTTTTATCTAAAACTATGCTTTCTAATTTTGTTAATACAAAGTAATCACGAATAGTTCCGGCATCAAGTAAAATATGACCTTCGTCGCGCATATAAGTTAATATTCGCATTAGCGCTTCAACGAAACCAATTGCGCGACCTTTCCACATATCGCCATCAGAATTGGAAGAACTATCGTCCATTAAACTTACCACTAACTGCGATAACATACTTGATGAACCACTAGCAAAAGGGTTCATTGTGTTAGATAAACGTGTGCGCTGCGGTCCCAAAACATCACGGGCACCAGTCATAAAGTTTAATAGTAATAAATCATCTTCTCGACCCATGTAACGTGATATCGAATATATTTTAGAAAATAACGAGTTATCACCTTTACCATCGACATAAATAAAACCACTACCTTGTAGCAGGGCGTTATATGCTAAAGAAATAAGAGCTTCTGTTTTACCACTACCAGTTGAACCAAAGATTAAAACGTGAGTACGCATATCTTCGTTACTAAACCACAGTTCGTCATTAGTACGAATATCATTACCAAAGAAAGTAATTCCGCGTGCTTTATTTGGTTGGTTAGTCCCAGGTTTTATATCATTGTAATCAAGGCGATCAGAATGCATTGGTAGCTTAAATGGCAAAGTGCCACGCTGAAAATAGTTTATTAAAAATAATATTATAGAAATAATAAAATATAATTCGCAGGCCGACGGAAACATAATTGATGTAATACCCAACAATGCAATGCACATCGATGCATATGAGGTGTCTTTTACAAAATCAGTTATTTTTTGCTCTGTGGTACGGGTATCACGAATAAGCTGTTGCTGTTTCTGCTCGTGACGCTCTTCAATACCGCGGATGTTTCTAGCCATAGTTTCTAAGTTTTATACGGGTTATTTTCAGGATCATAAATAATTTCTTGCATGGCTTCTTTCAATGCACGAACTGCATCTTCCACCATTGGGGAAATTAATGGGCGACCAATGCGTTTTTCAACATTCCAATGACCAAATACTCCAGCCGTTTCTGGAAAGCACGCTTTGCGACCGACATTACTTAAGGTGTACCACAGTTGTCGGTCATATAATTTAAGCCATAAAAAATCAGCACAGGCTAAAACGCCATCATTACGCGCTTCTTCAAGCATGGATGACATTACTGTTGAAACATAAGCATGTTTCTTATAAATTTTTTGTACTTTTTTTGACTGTTTATATTTATCAAAAGTCTCACGAAAAGATTCAAATACAGGTTTTTCTTCTGTTCTAAGAGATAAGTTAATTTTATCTAAAATATTTTGTGCAGCATCACGGTCACCATTAATACGCGCTGCAAACACCGCAAATAATGCTTTGTGCTGCATTGTCATGCGATCAGGTCCTTGCCATAATGGCCCGAGTTGCTCAGCAAAAACTTGCTGTGTTTTTGTTTCATTAATTGTAGCGATTAATTGATTTTGGTTTTCTAAAACACTTTTTACATTTTTCTTTTCAGCTTGAATTATATTATGCCTTTGAGCAAATAACATTGGAGTCAATGAGCTTGCCCATGGGCCTTTGTTGATATCTATATCAATAATACTTTCTTTTGATTGTGGAATTATTTGTGGCCATACATTTTTTTCATCTTCTAATAGCTTAGCCATCGTGTATGTTGTTTTAAACTTAGAGCCAACACTATTAAGATACAAAAATATTGCCATTAAAAATAACAGCATGGCTTGTGGATATTTAAAATAATTATTTACTACAGTTAAAATAGAATTTAATTGTGTTAAAGATACTTTATCGGGATTGTTTTGTAAAAAACTAACACTAGCACGCGTAGCATCGCTAACAGGTGTAAATTTACTGACTAAATCAAGCTCAAACATTTTAAAGCTTGCGACATATGGTAAATATTTAGCGCGAGCAACCCACAATATAATACAAAGTACAGCAATTACGGCAACGGCCCAAAAAAAATCTGCTCCAGAGCCTGATCCAGTTTGTTCTCCTTGTTGCTGCTGCTGCTGTTGTTGAGCCATATAATATTTCCTGCGAAATTATTTATTAGTCATATTGTAAACTATCAAGTGGAATGCGTTTTGGATCGGGAGATGCTTCGATCATCTCACAAATCATTTCAGTTACGCATAACACGCGAAAAGCATTAGAAACTGTATCATCAACAGTAAAGGTTATGCCAAGAGATGCGCTTTTGTTATCTTCAAACTTAACACCAAGACCTTTACCTAAACAAAAGTTTGACAATTGATCGGCACGTTTAAATAACCCAGGCAAAAGTCCTTGGCTATGAAAAACCTGCTCGTGCGTAAGATCTTTACCGTTAAAAGTAAAATTAACTCTAAGACCCTTAGCTATTTCTACAAAGTATTTTGTGAAATTCATGCTATAATTACATTTGATTTACTTCTTTAATTATATACTAATTTTAGCTTATTAACCTATTGGATGGGGGTTTAAAATATTATGTCTAAATCTGTACGCGCGGTTTTTTTTGCAATAACATTAATTTTTTTTGCAAGTGAATTAACTTCTTGTTCTAGTACTAAGCGCAAAGACATTAATTATTCTCTATCAGTACAGCGTGAAATAGCTGATCGTACCGAAGCTAATGTTGCAACAGAAGCTGCAGCGTCAGTTGCAAAATCTTTATATAATTTAGATAAATTAGAAACTCAAGCAAATCCACAAATTGTTGATACACGAGAATTTCACGGTGAAAAATACGGTTTAGGACAATTGGCTAGTGTTGATTGGGCTGGTCCAGTTGATCAACTATTAAAAGAAGTTGCGTCGTTAAGTGGTTATCGTTTTTCAATGATCGGGCAAGAGCCTGCGATTCCTGTGATTGTTTCAGTTTCACAAAATAATGTAATGCTTGGCAAAATTTTTGAAGATGCTGCATTGCAGGCAAATGAAAAAGCAGCTGTTAATCTTTATGCAAAAGAAAGGTTAATTGAATTGGCATATAAATAAATGGTTAAAAATGTCTAGAATATCTTTTTTACTGTCACTTATTTTACTATTAAACTCTTGCAGTCCATCTTATCAACAGCGTCATTATAAAGCGCCGCAAGTAGATTTTTCAAATCTTGATGATTTAGAGCAATTACATCAAATAAAGCATGGGGCGTTAAAAAGCGATACTTCTGGGATTAGAGCAGATATTTTGCGCGATACAGCATTATCATTAGGTGCTCAATCAGGCTTATACACTAGAAGCATTGAAATAAATGAAAGTACCGGTAAGCATGCTGAGCAATACGATAAGATTTTTGATTTCAGAAGGCTAGTTATGGATCAAAATGTTTTACCTCCAGTTTTAATCGAATCGCGTAATAATTTAGCGCAAACAAGTGATAATACCTTAAGGTTGTCAGATCAAACTTATAAAATTATCAGTCAAGCCAAATTCGTTACTAATCCGCCTAATTGGCGTGATTATTTATATTTAAATTATTCCACGCCAGAAGCTCCTGCTAATGGTTTATTGCCTAAAAACTCAGAAGAAGAGAGAATTTGGCAACAATCCGTCAAGTCAGGTTGGAAGCAAGGATATGAACAAGCCGATAGTATTTTCGCTGAGAATATGGGACGTTTAAAGCGTGATTATCAAGGAATGGTTCTTTATAAAACATTATTAGCTAAAAACATGGTCAGTGAGCCAGTGGTCGCTAAGCGCGATTTGGGTATTACTGGCAATGGTGAAAATTTGGCTGTTAATGACCGCATGTTGACCATTACGGCATTACCTTCTCTAGATCCAAAAGGAGAAGATTGGAAATCTGGTATTAGTGGCTAAATTATTTACTATACTTTAGATAATTGTATTTTTAATTAGGCATAGGTGCTTTATGAAAAAAAATCTAAAGTTAATAATTTTGTTATATTCTTTTATTTCAGCTAGTTATGTGTTTGCTTTGCAGGCGACAATTACAAATATTAACAATTATAGGGTATTAAAGGATTATTCATGTTTATTAAGTGATGAAAAATGTTTTTCAATGGAAAAAATAAATGAGCTTTATAACGAAGAATATAAGTATTTAACTATTACTACAGGTGATTTCCAGGGTAATAAAAATTGTTCAAATGTGACGCTGCAAGAAGGTTGTTATACAGATGCATATGGTAATTCTTATAGAACGTATCATTCTCCAATATCAACTACTGCTAAAATAGGGAATTTTTACGAAAAAATATCTGTTTTTCTAGAGGAAAATAAAGCTAATTTTGATAATTATACGGAAATGAAAACTCTTTTAAATAATAAAAAAGTTGATTTAATTTTAGCTCAGGCATTTCTTAAAAAGACGATTAAAGATCGAGATACTAAAAATCGTTGTAATCCAAAAACAGAGTTTTTCCAAGTAAGCAAAAAAGTCCCTACTGGTTGTAAAGCAAATGAAATTAAACTCTATTTTTCAGAATAGTTAACTACTTGAAAAATTAGTAAAAAAATGCTAAAATAGCTATATAACTTAAATTTTAAGTTAAAGATTTTAAGATAAATTTTTATCGTTAAATCAGTGACTTAGTGGTTATGAAATATGGCTAAAACAATAGAAACAGGGTCCGAAAAGTACATTTATCCTAACGAGCCGTCAAGATTGACTCTTGCCGAGCTTGATAAGCTGCTTGCCTATTTTGTGGACCTAAATGCCTCAGATATCACTATTCAAACTAACGATAAAATAATGGCCGAAGTTTACGGTAATCTTTATCGTGTTACCAGTCGTGAATTGACCAACTCCGAAGTGGGTGAGTTATTAAACGGCATGTACGGTGCTAATGGTACTGCGCAAATATTAAGCGGTAAAGATGTTGATACCAATTATGAAGTACGCCCAGCGCGCGGCATAAGATTTAGATTTCGTGTTAATGCTACTGGTTGTACGGTAGATGGAATAGAGGGTATTCAAATTACTCTGCGCTCAATTCCACTTGATCCGCCAAAATTGGCTGATATGGAGTTGCCAGAAAGATTGGAAAATTCGCTGATTCCATTTCAAGGCATAGTGATAGTAGCAGGAGCGACAGGCTCTGGTAAGAGTACTTTATTAGCTTCGATAATGCGTGAAATACTAGAAACTCGTCATGGCAAAATTTTGTCATACGAAGCGCCGATTGAATTTGTATACGATAACGTGCAATCGCCACATTCATCAATTAGTCAGTCAGAAGTGCCGTTGCATTTAAAAGATTTTCCAACCGCAGTGCGAAATGCAATGCGTCGTAAACCAAAATATATTTTGGTTGGTGAGGCACGAGATGCTGAAACTATTGGTGCAGTAGTTGATGCAGCTTTAACTGGTCATGCGGTTTATACAACAGTACATAGTAATGGCGTGGCAGATACTATGAGACGTATGGTAGCAGCGTTTCCACAAGAAGAGCGTTATGCTCGAATGGTAGATTTATTAACGCTAACTCGTGCAATAGTTTGGCAAACTTTAGTGCCAACAGTAACTGGTAAGAGAGTAGCACTTAGAGAATGGTTAGTATTAGATGCAGATGTACGAGAAAAATTATTATCTAATACTACAGAAGCGTCATTATTTGCGACGCTAAATAAAGAAGTCCGATCTACAGGTAACTCATTATTTTTAGATACGGCAAAGAATATATTAAATAATTTATTAGGTAGAGGTAAGTAATATGGCAAATTTTAATGGTCCAGCAAAAATAGGCCCTGATTTAACGTCGGTGTTGCTAAGCTCTGCATCGCCTAGTAAAGTTGTCGAATTTTACCAAAAAATGTTGGCAAAAATTGAAAGCGAAGAAAAATTTCAGAAAGCTGATTCTGGATTATACGAAGAATATGTAAAAAGTTTAAAAGACGAAATTGTAAAATTAGCCGGAGATAATATTTCTTTTGCTACTTCAAGTAAATCTTTTGGCGGCGTAGTTTCAGCTGCTGCTAAAAAAACTCATATTCCACCAGCTCCAGGTAGCGTAATAGAATCTGCAGCGCGAGATATATCAGGATCAGGAAACACTGCCCCAAGCGCTTAAAATTTGAGCTATAATTTATCATTATGGCTCAAGTAAAACCCAATGCGCATTGGCGCGACTCAGCTCGAACTCCAAGATTATTATCAATCGATTATCGTGCAATCTTTCCACTTTTAGTTTGGTTATTTTTTCCAAGCTGGACTACTTTTATAATTTGTATAATATTTATAATTTTTTTTAGTGTGTTAGAGCGTTTTGGCTATACATTACCAGTATTTAGCCGGTTTTTTCGTTATAGTTTTTTAGCAGGAAAACGTAAAATCGCAAAGCCATGGTGGTCGCGTTAAATTTTTTACAGTAAAATGGATTTGTTATGACGGATAAAAAAGAAGATAAAAAAATAGATTTAAAAGTAGCATTTACCGATAAATTTAAGACTGATAGTAGTTCAAGTTTAGTTTCAAGCTTATTAATTAGTTTGGTAGTTGGTATAGCTTTAACTTTAATAGCGTTATTTTTATTCTTTAATCGCCCACAGCCAGTGTATTTTGCCACCGATCCTAATCATCAACTTATTCGCATAGAGCCTCTTGATCAGCCATTTATTCGTGATGCTGACTTGCAGGGCTGGACTGCAATGACTATTTCCAGAATTTTTAACTTTGATTTCTTAGATTACGATATTAATTTAAACAGAATTCGCCCAGATTTTACTGATAATGGCTATTCGGCATTACGCGGTATCTTAGAAGCTCCTGGAGCTTTAGTTGATACAATTAGCCAGAAAAAGGCACAAGTATCAGCAGCGGTTGCCAGTGTGCCGCGAGTTGTTAATGAAGCAATATTCTTAGGACCATTAGGCCAAAAATATTGGTATTGGAATGTACGAGCTAATGTAATTATTTCGTATAGTACTATTAACGTTGCTGCGCAAGTTCAATGCTCTGTAGCTAACTTGGTTATAAGAAGAGTTGATCCAGATCAAAATCCTCGCGGTATAGCTATTCAATCTTTTGAACTTACAAGTTTATCTAAAACCCCGACTGGATTATGTCAATTCCCTGATGTTGGTGGTGAAAATCAAAATGTTCCGCGTTTAACGGGATAAAAAAATGAAAAAATTAGTAGTAGATAATTCTGATCTTAAGGTTACTCAGCAGGTTGCTGATGTTTTGGGCAAATATATCGATAAAGAGCCTTTTTTGTGCTTCTTACAAGGTAATCTGGGCGCTGGAAAAACCACGTTAATGCGCTATTTTTTAGCGAGCTTGGGTTATACGGGCAAAGTTAAAAGCCCGACTTTTACCATCGTTGAAACATATGATTTACCTAAATTTCAAATAAATCATTTTGATCTATACCGCATAGCTGATCCCGAAGAGCTATACTTTATAGGTATTGATGAATATTTATCTAGTGGGATAAATGTTGTCGAATGGCCAGAGAAAGCGCAAGATATATTGTCTTTCCCTGATCTGGTTTTGGAGCTAAAGCTAAAAGGCGATAAGCGCTCTATAAGTTTTAGTTCTGATAATAAAAATAATATAGCGAAATTAGAACAATTATTAAAAGATGCTGGAATATCTGTCATTACGTAATAATCTGTCATTCCTACGCAGGCCGTCATTCCTGCGCAGTCCGTCATTCCCGCGCAGTCCGTCATTCCCGCGCAGGCGGGAATCCAGTCCTTTTTTTCTCTGGATTGTCGCGCTAGGCTGCGCCTTCCTCGCAATGACGGGCTCAGCATTTTCTTCCACCAAAATAACCGGTTTTCGCACCTGGCTTGCCCCTGAAGCATTACGGATAGTTTTTGATTTAGATAAAAAAGCAAACCATGAAGTTTTTTTTCTCGAAAAGCCCGATAGACTAGTTGTAGATATTAAAGACGTAAATCTCGCAACAAAATTAGATAAAACTCAATTTCCCAAAGATTATATCGGAAACGTGCGTTATAGCCTGGATAAAAAAGGGGAGCTGCGCGTTGTATTTGATTTAAAAACTAAATTAAAACTTAAGAGTTCATTATTGCCGCCAAGTGATAAATATGGTTATCGTTTAGTGTTAGATTTATCTGATAAAGCACGCGATAAAATTATTCAAAACGAGCAAAAAAAACAAATAGCAGCTAAGAAAAAACCTTTTATTGTTATTATTGATGCGGGACACGGGGGTGATGATCCTGGTGCAATCGGTCATTACAAAACTCGTGAAAAAGACGTTGTTTTAAATGTTAGCTCTATATTATATAAAATGATGGATGCTGATCCGAATATAGCCCCAATAATGACGCGTAAAAAAGATTATTACGTTGGCCTTCGTGAACGTATGAATATTGCAAGGCGTCACCATGCTGATTTATTTATATCGATTCATGCTGATGCATCTCCACGTAAATCAGCTGAAGGAGCCTCTGTTTGGGTTTTATCTGAACATGGAACAAGTAGTGAAATGGCGCGATGGCTCGCTGATCAGGAAAATCATTCTGATTTAGTTGGGGGTGTCACCTTAGATGGTAAAGATAATATGTTGGCATCAGTTTTATTAGATTTATCGCAGTTAGCGACTAATAGCGCTAGTAGGCGCATGGCTGCTTTAGTTTTATCAGAGTTAGGATCTATTACTGCCCTGCATAAAAATCACATCGAAAATGGGGCATTTGTTGTTTTAAAAGCCCCAGATATTCCTTCAATTTTGGTTGAAACAGGATTTATTTCTCATCCACAAACTGAAAAGAAATTAAAAAGCTTTTCCTATCAACAAAAATTGGCGAAAGCTATTTATGGTGGGGTGAAAAAGTATATGAAAAATTCGCTATAATTTTATATTAATTAATAATGCGTCTGATAATGAAAAAATTAACTTTAAAATATTTTTTACTAATAATATTTTTTACTTTAACATCTTGTAATTTAAGTAATAAAAATAATCCATGCGATGGTTATGATGTTGGTGATTCTGTTCCTGAACAAGGTGGGACAGTAATAAAAACTCCAGGTGAAAATCAAGGCATTTGTGTTATTGGTGCAAATCAAGATTTGACACTTGATATATTTGTGGACAATGCTAATGCAGTTTGTAATTCAGGAACTGAAATTGATGGTATTTTAGGTTGGCGTGGACCATCACAAGCAGAGTTTGAAGATTTAACGCCTGGCGGGGTAGTTTGGGGGATAGGTAGAGAGGGAGATCGATATCCAACAACAGATAGTAATATCGCAGCTTGTTTTGATATAGATAGTAATTTTATTACCTGTGGCGATTCAAATCATACTCAAACTTTATTTGGGCCTAGTATTCCAACCCGCGCTTGGTGTTGGCGTGATGTTTCTAGTTAATTAATTTTCAGTTATAATACTCCGCTAATTCTAAAAAAATCACGGGTAGTTTATGACAGATACAGTAGCTAAAATAAAACAGCAAATAGCTGATAATTCTATACTTTTATATATGAAAGGCACTCCTATTTTTCCACAGTGTGGCTTTTCAAGTCAGGTTGTTAATATTTTAAACGAATTTGATATTGAATTTGCTTCAATAAATATCTTAGAAAATCCAGATATTCGTGCCGAATTACCAAAAATTGCTAACTGGCCAACGTTTCCGCAGCTTTATGTAAATGGCGAATTAATCGGTGGTTGTGATATCGTGACTGAGCTTTACGAGTCTGGCGAATTGGGAG
This sequence comes from uncultured Gammaproteobacteria bacterium, assembly GCA_964353115.1. Classification (GTDB taxonomy): domain Bacteria; phylum Pseudomonadota; class Gammaproteobacteria; order JAGOUU01; family JAGOUU01; genus CAYGUI01. Next base: position 2,964 of record CAYGUI010000016.1, on the reverse strand, counting down.
ATATTTTAGCCAATGCAAACTCACATTAATCCGCAAGATAAACTAAAAGATTTAAACGCGCGCCAACAAGCGTTATGCGACTATTTTGATTATCAGCGTAAGGCAGAGAAACTAATAGAAGTTACGCGTGAGCTTGAAAATCCAAGCGTTTGGAATAATCCTGAAAAAGCACAAGAACTTGGGCGCGAGCGCGCAAGTTTGGAAAATATTGTTCACGGGCTTGATGGCTTAAAAACTAAAATAAACGATAGCTTAGAGTTGTTAGATCTTGCTAAAACTGAGCAAGATGAAAGTTTATTCGCTGAAATTAATAAAGAAATTTTAGAATGCGAAACACAACTTGAAAAGCTAGAGTTTCAACGTATGTTTAGTGGTGAAATGGACGCTAATAGCGCGTATCTTGATATTCAGTCTGGTTCTGGCGGTACTGAAGCGCAAGATTGGGCTGAGATGATCTTGCGCATGTATTTACGCTTTGGCGATAAAATGGGTTTTAAAACGGAGCTTATGGAAGTCTCAGGTGGTGATGTTGCGGGGATTAAAAGTGCAACAATAAAATTTACAGGAGAGTACGCTTATGGTTGGCTTAGAACTGAAACTGGCGTGCATCGATTAGTTCGTAAATCTCCGTTTGATTCTGGTAACAGGCGCCATACTTCATTTGCTTCAGTTTTTGTTTATCCCGAAATTGATGACGATTTTGAAATTGATATCAATCCAGCAGATCTAAAAGTAGATACTTACCGCTCAAGTGGTGCTGGCGGTCAGCATGTTAATACCACTGATTCTGCTATAAGAATTACGCATATTCCAACAAATATAGTTGTGCAATGCCAAAGTGATCGTTCGCAGCACAAAAATCGTGCAGAAGCGATGAAACAGTTAAAAGCTAAGTTATACGAAATAGAATTAAATAAGAAAAATGCTGAGAAGCAAGAGCTAGAAGACAGCAAAATGGAAATTACTTGGGGTAGCCAAATTCGCTCGTATGTTTTAGATCAATCAAGAATTAAAGATTTGAGAACAGGATTTGAAACTGGTAATACACAAGCAGTATTAGATGGTGAATTGGAAAATTTTATTAGTGCAACTTTGAAGTATTTGGGTAATGAGGAACAAAAATGACAGACAAAGAATTTAATCAAGAACAACAATTAGATGAAAATACCCAAATCGCGATACGCCGTGAAAAATTAAATAAAATGCGTGAAAAAGGTCAGGCATATCCTAATGATTTTAAGCGTAGTGACTTAGCGGGTAGTTTAGTTGCTGATTATGACAAATTATCCAAAGAAGAATTAGAGCAAAAAAGTGTTGCGGTTGTTGTGGCTGGCAGAATTATGACACGACGCATAATGGGGAAAGCCAGTTTTATTACGATGCAGGACATGAGCGATAAAATTCAGGTATATATCGCTAAAAATAATATTGGTGATGCTTCTTATGAAGATTTTAAAGCTTGGGATTTGGGAGACATTGTCGGTGTGCACGGCGTTTTATTTAAAACTAAAACTGATGAGCTCTCTATTCGTGCTGATAAAGTAGTATTGTTAACCAAATCTTTGCGCCCATTGCCAGATAAACATCATGGTTTAAAAGATCAAGAAACACGTTATAGAAAGCGTTATGTTGATTTAATTGTCACTGATAGATCTCGTCAGGTATTTAAAACTCGTTCGCTAACAGTTCACAATATTCGTGAATTTTTAATGGATCATGGTTTCCAAGAAGTTGAAACTCCAATGATGCAGGTGTTAGCTGGTGGTGCTGCAGCTCGTCCATTTGAAACGCATCATAATACACTTGATATGAAAATGTATTTGCGTATTGCGCCAGAATTATATTTAAAAAGATTAGTTGTAGGTGGCATTGAGCGTGTTTTTGAAATAAATCGTAATTTCCGTAATGAAGGCTTATCAACGCGTCACAATCCAGAATTTACTATGCTTGAATTTTATATGGCATATGCTGATTATATTGATGCGATGAATTTGTGTGAAGATTTAATGCGTACTGCTGCTAAAAATGTTCTACCAAATTGTAAAATAAATTACCAAGGTGATGAAATTGATTTTGGAAAAGATTTTGCACGCTTAAATATGCTTGATGCGATTGTGCAATATAATCCAGAAATTAATAAAAAAGATTTAGAAAATATCGAGTCCGCTAAAAAAGTTGCTAAAACTTTAGGCCTTGAAATTAAAAATTCTTACGGACTTGGCAAAATCCAGGTTGAAATTTTTGAAGCAACAACGGAAGAAAAGCTTATTCAACCAACGTTTATCACCTCTTATCCTCTTGAAGTATCACCACTGGCAAGAAGAAGTGATAATAATTCTGATTTAACTGATCGTGCTGAGTTGTTTTGTGCTGGTAAAGAAATTGCCAATATGTTCTCAGAGCTTAATGATCCTGAAGATCAAGCTGAAAGATTCAAAAGGCAGATGGAAGATAAAGCTGCTGGTGACGTTGAAGCTATGCCGTATGATGAGGATTATATTACTGCGCTTGAGCATGGCATGCCGCCAACTGCCGGAGTTGGGATTGGTATTGATCGTTTGGTGATGTTATTTACTGACTCGCCGTCTATTCGCGATGTAATTTTATTCCCGCATATGCGTAAGCAGTGAGTTATATTGCAGGAGGAAAATCCCTCATCGCACTTCGTGAGTCCGCCCCCTTTGAAAAGGCCTTGTTGCATAAATAATTCTTAAAGATTAGGATCCCCCTTAAAGCGTAGCTTTAGGGGGGATGTGCGAAGCCCAGGGGGTACAATTCTGAAAAACAACAAACGAAAATTTTTAAAAAAGTTTAAATATTAAAATTTTAAGATTCACTAATATTTTTCTAATTTTCGGATAAAAAAATCAACTTCTATATTTATTATAATTTCTGGTATTCCTGATATGATTTAATATACTAATAAGTATAAAACTAAAAAGGAATTTATATGAAAAAATTAAT
>CAYGUI010000015.1:0-27900 GCA_964353115.1 uncultured Gammaproteobacteria bacterium | reverse complement strand
TATGTGAATATGATATATATTTTATAAATGGTATAATTTTTTTCATTTAAGATAGTATTTTATTCATTGCTCTGAGATTGTTCGTTATTCCCGCTAGACTTTTCGTCATTCCCGCGCAGGCGGGAATCCAGTGCATCAAATAACGCAAAATACTTCTGATTCACGCGCATTGAAGTAATCAAGCACTCTTTTGGAACTTCTAAATATTCCTTATTAAATTCGCCAACCAAAGCTACTGGCCATTCAACCAAACTTGTAACATCGTCTAATAATTCATCATCTAAATCTGGTATTAGCTTTTTATTAGCCGCTTCTTTTAATACTAAATTTTTAATTAGCTCACGTCTTTTATTAAAATCAGCTATTACAAAAGCTTTTTCCAATAATTTTTCATAATCATCAGGATTTTTGATAATTATTTTTTCAGGACTTAAAAATCTATGACCAAAAGTAAAATTATTAGAATTAATACCAAAAAATTCGTTAGATATTACTTCGTCACCATATAATAAAACTGCCCAATGTACTGGACGCGCAAAAGCATAATCATGATCACCCCAACGCATTGCACGCTTAACTGGCAATTTTTTGAGTACTGAATTTATTAAATTTCCGATAATGTTTTTTGTAAGTTCACCGTTTTGTTTGGCACGATAAACTAAATACTGACCTTTATCAGTATCTATAGTTTCTAACTTTTCTAATTCTGTAGCACAAGATTTTGCAAAGCCAATTTTAGCAGCTTCTTTAGCACTAACAGCCGGTCCACGTCGCTCTATATTTTGGTCTGGCGCTTTTTCTACCAAATTATTAATTAATACTGCGATTCTGCGCGGTGTTGCAAAAGATTTTATATCTGCAAATTCTAATTTATGCTCACGTAAGCCATGTGCTAAATTAGCTTTTAAAGATTCTGATAATAATTTAACTTCTTTTATTGGAAGCTCTTCGACACCTAATTCAAATAGTAGATTCTTCATAAAAACACTCTGCTACACTACTGGATAATTTACGAATTCTTAAAATATATTGTTTACGCTCTGTGACAGAAATAGCACCTCTAGCATCTAATAGATTAAAAAAGTGCGATGCGTGCATAACTTGCTCATAAGCTGGAATATATAATTTTTTATCTAATAAATTTCGACATTCTTGTTCATAAACTTCAAAAGATTTTAGTAAAAAATCAACATTTGCCTCTTCAAAATTAAATGCTGACATTTGACGTTCATTTTCTTTAAAAATTTCGCCATATGTTACTTCGTCGTTCCACATTAAATCATATACATTGTCTTTTTGCTGCAAATACATTGCTAAACGCTCAAGACCGTAGGTTAATTCACCAGTTACTGGCTTACATTCAAGACCACCTACTTGTTGAAAATAGGTATATTGTGAAATTTCCATACCATTTTGCCATACTTCCCAGCCTTGTCCCCAAGCACCTAAAGTTGGTGACTCCCAGTTGTCTTCAACAAATCTTATATCGTCAACGGTAGGATCTATTCCTAAAGATTTTAGAGATTCTAGATATAATTCCTGGATGTTCTCAGGCGATGGCTTTAAAATTACCTGAAACTGATGAAACATTTGTAAGCGGTTAGGATTGTCACCATAACGACCATCTTGTGGACGGCGAGAGGCCTGAACATAAGCACATTTCCAAGGCTTGGGACCAATTGCACGAATAAATGTCATCGGGTGAAAAGTACCAGCACCTACTTCCAAATCCAGTGGTTGCGCTATAACACAACCTAAATCAGCCCAATATTTTTGGATGCGAAAAATTAATTCTTGAAAATTTTCAGGCTTGTGTAAAACTGTTTTCATAAAAAAATTATAAACTTAGGCAAAAAAAAAGAATAAAAGTGATTATAACACAGTAAAATTTATAGTTTTTATATTGTTTTTATATTTTTTATGGTAAAGTGGGGGGGTAAATTTTTAAATAATAAGTAAATGTAAATTATGACAAACACTCAAAACAAACTTTTCGTAGCAAATCTTCCATTTAGTACAACTAAAGATGAATTACAAGGCCTTTTTTCACAATGTGGTGAAGTAGTAGAAGTATCTATCCCTATCAATCGTGATACAGGAAGACCTCGTGGATTTGCATTCGTAACTATGGGCTCTAAAGAAGCTACTGACAAAGCTCTTTCATTACATGAACATGACATTCAAGGCAGAAAAATTATCGTAAACGTAGCTAACGAAAGAAGATAATTTTTTAAGCTATACTATGAAAATAGCAATTCTATCTCGTGGTCCAAGTTTATATAGCACCAAAAGATTTTTAGAAGAAGGCAAAAAGCTAGGACATGATACTCATGTTATTAACTACGCTAAAAGCCATATGGCATTGATTGATGGGAAACCATCAATCAATTTGTCAAAAGCAAAATTTACCTTTTCTGCTCAAGATTTTGATGCTATTTTACCTAGGATTGGTGCCAGCATGCCATTTTATGGCTCTGCAGTAGTAAGACAGTTTGAAACAATGAAAGTTTTCTCTCTTAATTCTGCGCTGGGAATTACAAGGGCTCGGGATAAAATTAGATCTTTGCAAATTTTGGCTCGCAAAGGATTGCCAATTCCAAATACTGCATTTGCTCATTCACCATCTGATATAGAAGGAGTTATAGAATCAGTTGGTGGAGCTCCATTAATTATTAAATTATTAGAAGGAGCTCAAGGTAGTGGCGTAGTTTTAGCAGAAACTAAGCAAGCAGCTAAAAGTGTTATCCAAGCATTTTGGCGAATTGACGCTAATATTATTATCCAAGAATTTATTAAAGAATCCAGCGGATCAGATTTACGCTGCGTTGTTCTTGGTAATAAAGTTATTGCATCAATGAAACGTCAATCTAAAGGTGATGATTTTCGCTCAAATATTCATGCTGGTGGAAGCTGTGAAAAAGTAATTTTATCTCCTGAAGAAGAAAGAATAGCAATTGAGTCAGCACAGGCTTTAAATTTACATTTTTCAGGTGTCGATATTTTACGAACAAATCGTGGTCCACTTGTTATAGAAGTTAATGCATCACCAGGATTAGAAGGAATTGAAAGCTGTACTGGCATTAATGTTGCAGAACAAGTTATTAAATATATTGAAAAAGAATATAAGAGACAAGATAAAGATTACCAAGGATGATAATTAATCAAGATAAAACTTTGATAGGCTGGAATGAATGGTGTGAACTACCAAAATTAAAATTACCGGCAGTTAAAGTAAAAATAGATACTGGCGCAAAAATATCAGCTTTACATGCTTTTGATATATCTCAACATAAAATAAAAGGGAAAGATATTGTAAAATTCTTTATTCACCCTTTACAGGCAAACGTAGAAGTTATAAGAAAATGCAGTGCTGAAATAATCGATCAGAGAAATATAACAAGCTCTAATGGCCATAAAGAAAATAGATATATCATTAAAACTCCTATTATTATGGGAGATTATGAGTGGGAAATTGAAGTATCTTTGTCAAATCGTGATCCATTAGCTTATCGCATGTTACTAGGACGTGATGCAATGGAGCACTTTATTATTGAGCCACACAAAAATTTATTGCTTGGAAAAATATCTAAAAAATCCTTAAAAGAATTGTATAAAGACGATTAGTCTATAGCCACTTCTTAACTTTTAAAACACCTAAGGTTATTCCTGCAACAACGACCAATAATCCACATGCAAATAAAAATCCAAATTTATCTTCTGCTAATGGAATACCACCAACGTTAATTCCTAAAAGACCGGTCAAAAAAGCTAATGGCAAAAATATTATTGATATTATAGCTAATACATACATTTTATTATTAATATCCATTGAAATATTACTCGCAACTTCTTCGTGAATAATCGATAATCTATCACGTACAGCTTCTAGGTTTTCTATAAATATAATTAGCTTATTTCTAATCTCACCTAGCTCCATACGAAAATCTTTACCAATTAAAGTTTCTGGTGCAATTTGCAAGTTATGAAGAGCTTCTCGCTGTGGCAACAAATAACGTTTAATCAATATAGCTTCTCTTCTTAAATCAGATACACTAGCAATCATATTACCAAGCTCTTTAGCTGATATAATTCTTTCCTCTAAGTCATCCATATTATTTTCAATATTATCAACGACTCGATCAATATTTCTTAATAAAAATTCATTAATTATTAATATAAATTCCTGTCTATTTTTAGGACCTTTTCCATTATCAATTGCTTCACAAATATCATCTATCGCAAGTATTTTTCTTCTTCGCGTTGTGATTATAAGATTTTTTTCAGCCCATATTCTTATAGAAACCATATCTTCTGGATCTTGGCCAGGATTTAAGTTTACCCCTCTTAGAGATAAAAAGATTCCGCTATTATGAAGCAGAGAACGAGGTCGAGTATCAGAGTCCAATAGCAAATCTGAAATTATTTCACCAACCTGGCTTTCTTTTTTAATCCATTCTTTGGTCTTACGAGTTGAATAATCAAGATGCAACCATCGTATTCCAGAGGTATAAGGTTTATTAATATCATCCCATGATAGCTTCTGTCCGCCACCTTTACCATCAAGTTGATATGCTTTTACCAATGAAATATGTTTCATAATTTTATGGGGCTTTTTATAAAATTATAGCCCATAATTTACTATACTTTAAAATGTAGAGTTGTAATTTAATAGGATGTTTTACTGTGCAAGTAGTCTATATAAGGCCAAAAAATAGTGATATAAAAAGCCCTTTTTTCAAAGAGTTAGAGAATGATTCGAATATTAATGTATTTGAAATTTATAATCATCAAGATATATCTGATTCCATAAAAAATATTTATGAGAATAATAAGATAACTTCTATAGTCATTGATGGTCAATGCAAAGATAAATTTAAAATTATCGCTAGTTTACGTGATATACGAGAATTAATATTAACTCCCATTTATATCGAAACTGAGCAAGAAAAATGGCGTAATTCTTGTGATGGACTTATTGACTCACTGCAAGATATAAACGAACTTAATAATAAAATTATTTCCAAATTAAATAAATTACAAAATATAGAAATTTTTAATCAAGATGATTTTTTTCTGGCTTATTTATATACACGAAAAAATTTAGCACATTTAACACCCAAGCTAAACGAAAACAAAGATCAGCTTTATCAATATTTAATTTTAGATATTTTTTATCAAAATTTAACAGATTATTTAGGATTTTTATTACATCTTATTAAAGAGAAAAAAATCGAAAAAAATGAGCTTGTAGATAAAGTTCATTGTTGTCCAGAATGTTTATCTGGCCATTTAAAATTTACTGAAATCTGCCCTTCTTGTGGAAGTATAGATATAGAAAACAAAAGCTTTTTACACTGCTTTACCTGTGGACTTATGGCCCCTGAAGAAGAGTTTATGAAAACTAATAACTTAGAGTGCCCCAAGTGTTTAACAAAATTATTACATATTGGTGAAGATTATGATCGACCATTAGAAAGTGGTCTATGCAATAATTGTACAAACTATTACGTAGAGAGTGGCACAAGAGCAAGCTGCTTAAAATGTAATGCCAAATTTTCTAGTGAAGAAATTATAGTTCGCTATGTTTATAATCTTGAAATATCTGATTTAGAAATTAAAAGATTAATCTCAACAGATTACAGCCCTCTTGATGATCTAAGAAAAGAATTTCAAATAAAAGAAGAAAGTTTATTTATTGATCAATTGGATTGGTTTATACAATATCAAAAAAGGTATGAAAAAAATAATTTTAGCTTATTAAGCTTTACGATAGAAAAAAATACTACTCAGGATGAAACATTAATAAAGCAAAATTTATTAGATGCAAAACAAATATGCGATAACTTAAAAAGTGTTTTAAGAACTACCGACATAATAACTCAGATTGACAAAGGAAATATTTGGATTATTTTACCTAACACTGATCAAAAAGGACTAGAAATTGCATATAAAAAAATATTAGAAAAAATATCTAATCCTGATAAATATAAAATTAAAAAATTCTTTTCGACAAAAGACTCTATAAAAGATTTAACCGCTAAAACTTTAATAAATATAGTTAGAGGTGATGGATAAATGGATATTTTAAATGCTTTACATGGATCTATTTCATCTTATTTAGCCTCCCACTCTACAGAACAATTAGTACTACTATTTTACCCCTTTGTAGTATTAATGGAGTTACCATATAACTTTATAATTTTACTTGGAACACTTAGTTACTACAGAAAAAGAACAGATGTAAAACCCAAAAGATTTCCTTATTATCCAACAGTAAGTTGTGTATTAGTTGTTTATAAAGACGGTCCTAAAGTTTTAAAGTCCTTAAAATCTATTATTGAACAATTATATAGAGGCCGTATTGAAATATTAGTTGTTTTTGATGGTAAAGAAGAGAATGCTGCTGAAATTTCTTTACTAAAAGGTTTTTTAAATTCATATAAAATTCCTCCCAAAAGAAAAATAACTTTAATTCCTAAAACCGTTAGGGGAGGAAGAGTATCTAATTTTAACTTAGCCCTTAAAATGGCCCACGGAGATATTTTTTTGGCAATTGATGGAGATTCCTCATGTGACAATTCTGCTATAGAAAATGTTGTTTATGAATTTATAAATAAAAATGTAGTTGGCGTTTCAGGAACTCTTAAAGTAAGAAATAGAAATGCTTCTTTGCTCACAAAATTTCAAACTCTTGAATATATTATTGCAATCCAAATGAATAAAGTTGGATTGCGTGAGCTTAGAATGGTTAATAATATTTCAGGTGCATTTTCATCATATAGAACTGATTTTTTGCGGAAAATCGGTGGTTGGGCTAGCGGTACTGCTGAAGATCTTGATTTAACTCTTAGAACAAAATCATTTTTTAAAAAATTTCCTAATTTTAAATTATCACATACTGCAAATGCCATAGTTCTTACTGATGTCCCAGAAACTTGGAAAGATTTATTTTTGCAAAGATTAAGATGGGATGGCGATATGGCGTTTTTATTATATAAACGACATTGGCGCAGAATAAATCCCGGATTTTTAGGCTGGAAAAATTTCTTAGGAGTGTTTATTTATGACATTATGATTCACTCTGTTTTTTCATTGCTTATATTTTTCTATACATTTTATTTATTATCTGCTTACGGAGTTGTAGATTATCTTGTAATTTTATTTTTTTCATATATTTACTATTTATGTTTGTCATTTATTATGTTTATGATTTTTATAATTTTAATATCTGAGCGCAAAAAACAAGATTTTGTTTTATTACCCTATTTATTCCTGTTTCCTTTTTATCAATACATTACAAAATTATGGGTAATCGTCAGTATATTTTTAGAATTTATATTTAAAAACCATTTATCTTCAAATATGGCTCCTTATTGGGTAATGAAAAAATCTAGTTTAGACGGTAAAAAAACGGAAGGTAAAGATGAAGGTTAAATTTACTGATAAAGATCAAAAACAAAATGGGAATCAATACGAAAAATATGGAATTACTAAGCGTTTAGTTCCACGGTGGCAATGGTATTTGACGGTATTTATCGCATTCGCCCCTTTTGTTTATTTTTTATATAAAATTGTAGGGTTGAAATTTTTTACTGAATATCCTGGATTTATTATATCGGATCAAGTAGTAATTCGTGCTCCAGACGAAGGCTATGTTAGAAATATTTATTATCAAAATGGTGATTTAGTAGAAAATGCTAACTTAATTTTGGATTTTGAATCACCTAAAACTGACAATCAAATTATAGATTTAGATGCTAATATTCGCCTTGCAAAACAGAATCGTGAAAATTTATTAGTAAAAAAAGCTGAAGAAAAAATTCAATTAGAAAGCTTATATAACAAATCACTAATAGATCTTGCCGAAAATAAGAAAAATTATGAATTTTTTAAAGAAAAATTTGATCAAGGCATAATACCGCAATTACAACTTTCAGGCTTTTGGAATAATTATGCTAATTCATTAGTCCGTAGTGATGAAATAAAATTACGCTTAGATGAATTAGATTATAAATATAAAACTGAGATAGTTAATAATTATTCCAATAAAATAGAAGAGCTAAAAATTGAAAAGAATAAATTATTATCAATGAAATATGGTTTTGCCATGACAGCTCCAGCCAATGGTCAGGTAATTTCTGTTGATTCTCATCCACGAGAATTTATTACTAAAGGAAGTACTTTATTAAAAATTGCTACTTTTAATAATTACGTAATACAAGCTTATGTCGCCGCTAAGAATATTAATGAAGTATATGTTGGAAAACAAATAACTATTATTTTTCCTGATAAAACAAAAATTAAAGCAAAAATTATCAAGCCACCGCGCTTTGCTGAACGTCTACCAGCTTCCGCCTCTACTAGCTTTGGTGAAAGAAAAAATGATATCGTTATTATTGCAAAACCGGAAATTGATTTTCCAGAAAGGTATAAAGTTTTTAACGCTCCGGTAGATGTGAGAATTTAGAACAAAATATGGATGATGAATATCTTAATTTAGAAGGAAGTACAATAATATGCCTACTATGCGCTATTTTATTTTTCGTACCAACAGTCGTTTTATCTTTAGTAAATTTCTATAAAAATGAACTTTTTACCGGCGCTTTAAGTATTACTACCGCCGTATTTTTACACATCTGCGCTGTTTTTTTTAGCATTGGAATATTTTATGGCGTACGTTTTGTATATAACTATGGCCGCAATCAAGTTGATACAGAACCAACCCCAGCATCACAACCACCTACTCCTACAGATCCAGAATTAGAACCAGATTTACTACCATCCCCTGTTACAAGAGCAGCAGAAAATCCTACAGCTCCAAACCGGACCTCTGTTGTATATGACCCAAATTCAAATTTAGAGCATCATATTTGACAATATATTATCAAATATGCTAACATATATCATATGAGATGGAAAATATCATACTATTCTGAAGATACGCAAGAAGATTTGCTTAATAAATGGCCTAAAAAACTTTTAGCAAAATATCTTCGCATTACAGATTTAATGATTGATGCAGGTGCAAACTTAGGAATGCCTTTTACTAAAGCAATGGGAAATGGATTATTTGAAATAAGAGTAAAGGCGCAAGAGGGTATTGGAAGAGTATTTTATTGTACTGTTGTAAAACAAGAAATTATAGTTTTACATAGCTTCATTAAAAAAACACAAAAAACCCCACTAAAAGAATTAGAAATTGCAAAAAAACGCATGTTAGAGGTGAAAAAATGAGTAAGTTAAGCCATGAAAATTTTAAAAAAGAAGCTCTTAAAAATCCCGCTGTAAAAAAAGCATATGACGAATTACAAGAAGAATTTGATCTGATGGCCGAGTTAATTAAAGCTAGAAAAATTGCAGGGAAAACTCAAGCACAAGTCGCAAAAACGATGCATACTTCTGCATCTGTAATTTCACGTCTAGAAAGCGGAAATGTTGAAGATAAACATTCTCCATCGATTAATACCCTAAAGCGATATGCCAAAGCTGTTGGATGCAAATTAAAGATCACTTTAGAACCTCAAGCTAAAAGATAAATATTATAGCTATGATCTTTACTAACTTTTACTCTATAATCATTACCTATGCGTAGTTACCAACACCGATATCATGCCGGCAGTTTTGCCGATTTACACAAGCAAGTAGTTTTAATCGCTATTCTGCAATCTTTACTGAAAAAACCTACTCCATTTAGAGTGGTTGACGCTTTTGCTGGCGAAGGTTTTTATGATTTAAACTCCAATGAAGCTAGTAAAAACAAAGAGTTCTTACAAAGCAAAGAGTTAATCAATAGCTTACCAGCAGAAAATCCTATCATTCGCGAAGTGTTATCTCTAAATGCTGACGATAATCTTTTTATTGGCTCCGCTGGGATCATCAGTGATTTTTTACGCGAACAAGACAAAGCAATTTTTATTGAAGATCACCCAAAGGCATATTTAGAATTAGAAAAAAACTTTAAACCAAGCAAAAGAATAAAAACTTACAAGGAAGATGCTCATGCTTTTCTAAACGGTTTAGTTCCTTTTCCAGAGAAAAGAGGGTTAGTTTTTCTAGATCCGAGCTATGAAGTAAAAACAGAATATGAGGATATAGCTGAATTAATAGGGAAATTATATATAAAATTCGCAACAGGAATATATGTAATTTGGTATCCAATATTAGCTCAAAAAACACATCATGGTAAATTAGTTAATAAATTGCTTAGAATAAATAACAATAAAATTTGGCAGCACGAATGGATGCCATATAAAGACCAAATAGAGCAAGGAATGTGCGGTAGTGGAATTATTATAATTAACTTGCCATGGAATGTTGATACAGAAATTAATCAAATTTTTAGAAAAAAATAAACTCACTAATTGATAACTGCCTATATAGGTCTTAGAATTATAATATTTACTTATAATTTTAATATTAATTAGGCGGGATATGCATACATCAGAAGAATCACTTATTTTTGGTATTCATGGCGGAGGAAATATCGGCCTTGGATTAATGGCTGATGTTGTATCAAAAAGCCCACACAACTACAAAGTTTTAGCAACTTCAAGTAATAGTGCGCTAAGAGAGCGCATTAATAAATCAGGAAAAGTATATTTAAGACATCCTGATGGAATAACTTGTATAAAAAATATTCAAATGATCGGTCGAGAATTACCCGATATATCTGAGTTATACACAAAATCGTCTATTATCGCTATTTGTGTCACTCCAACAATAATTCCTGAAATTGTAAATAGTATCGCACAAGCATTAATTGAAAGAGACAAACAAAATAGCAGCAAGCTTACAATTTTATTATTAATGAATCATACAGATTCTGAAAAATATGTAAGTGATCATATTTATACTGCTATGCTTGCAATAAAAGACATCAATGAATCGGATATTAATAGAATATTATCAAATATAAAATTTGTTCCAACAGTTATTGATAGAGTTGTAACTTCAATCCCCGAAACTGCTATTTTTAATGCTGAAAAAAATTTTTCTATTCATGCTACTCCCTTTCCTGAAGCTCATCATTTCCCAGCAATACAAATTGTTTCTAGCCTAAAAACAATTTCAGAAATAAAAAATAAATTATTTAATGGTCCACATGCTGTTTTGGCCTGGTACGCTAAAATTTTTAATCATTCAACCATTTCGCAGGCAATTACAAATCCTATAATTTATGCAAATATAAATAATCTAATGGAAGAAATAATTGATATTTTGACTAAGGCCTTTCCTGAAGTATCAAAAGATCAGTTAGAAAGATACAAGCAAACATTTTTAACGCGATGTGCGACTAACAAAGAAGATACCACTGCTAGAGTAGCTCGTGATCCAAAACGAAAACTAAATAGCGGAAACGGTGTTAGAGGTGCTCTTGAATTGGCTCATAGAAGACAATTACCAGTTTCAACTGAAGAATTAAAACGAGCTATTGCTGTTGGTTTTTTGTATGCATTGAATATGCATGATCATATTAATCCAGGCTGCCCCATTTTAAGAGAAATTTACGAGTTAAATAGCAGCTCATTTTGGGCGCTACTACATCACAATCATACTGCTTCAGGTGATAGTTTTATAGGTTTCTGTCCTGAAAGAGATTTAAGATTAATTCAAGAGATATCTTCTAGATTTCATACTTTAAGTACAGGAGCTGGCGCTTGTCCACCTCCAACCTTGACCTTTAGGGGCCAATTTGATCCATTAAAGAAGCTTCTTGGCCATGACGAGAGGCTGCAGATACTACCGCGCCTAGGACACTAGAAGCTAATTTACTAGCGATGTTCTTTTTTTATTGGTATTAGCATTTTATTATTTTTTTAATTTTTTAATTTTTTACTATACATACTGAGCAGCAACATACCCAGACGACCACGCCCATTGAAAATTGTAACCACCCAACCATCCTGTGACATCTAGGCATTCACCAATAAAATATAATTTTGGTATATTTTTTGCTTCCATGGTTTTAGATGATATTTCATCACAATCAATACCACCGATAGTTACTTCAGCAGTTCTATACCCTTCCGTACCATTAGGCTTTAGTTCCCAGTTTTGAAACAGAAATATCACTTCTTTTATTACTTTTTCTGACAGTGATTTTAATTTAGTATCTTTAATATCAGGAAAAAATTTATCTAAAAAAAAAGTTACAATCTTTTTAGCAAGACCCAAATATTCCAATAAAAAGTTTTTTAATGAAATTTCTTTACTAAACTTCGCTAAAAAATTTTCACCAACTGTTATATCTGGACATAAATTTATTATTAAATTTTCACCTGGTAACCAATAATTTGAGATTTGTAAAATAGCGGGCCCACTAATTCCCCTATGAGTAAACAAAAAATCCTCTGCAAATTTTTTCTTTTTGCTCGATGCAATACTTTTACAAGATATTCCTGACAATTGGCTATAAATTTCTTTATCTTCATTTTGTAAAGTTATTGGAACTAAGCCTGCCCGAGTAGGATAAACATTAATTCCAAATTGCTGAGCTATTTTATATGCAAAATTACTAGCCCCCATAGTTGGTATAGATAAACCACCAGTTGCTATTACTAAAGACTCTGCTAAATATATATTATTAGCTATTACTTTAAATTTATATTCTTCATGATCAGTAATTGCTGATATATTTTCTATTGTTTTATTTAATTTAATACTTACTTTATATTTTTCACACTCAGCTAATAGCATATCAACTATATCTTTGGATTTATTATCACAAAACAACTGACCTTTTGCTTTTTCATGATATGAAATATTATATTCTTCAACTAAATCAATGAAATCTCTTGCGGTATAACGACTAAGAGCGGATTTACAAAAATGTGGATTATGCGAGATAAAATTAGCAGCAGATGCATTATAATTCGTAAAATTACAACGCCCACCTCCTGACATTAATATTTTTTTTCCAGCTTTATTGGCATGATCTAAGACAAGAACTTGTCTTCCACGTTTAGCGGCTTCAATGGCACACATAAGGCCTGCAGCCCCGGCACCTATAATAATTACTTCTGACTTTAAGTGATTTGACATCCCGAAATTATATCACTAAAACAAGCGATTTTCTTTATAAGTTAGATAAATATACTATACTTATATTAGGGTTTAGTAGTAATAAAAATCCTTTTATGCAGTATAAATATAAGAATAATAACAACAAGTTACGCAAACTGACATCTATCGTTGTCCTTCTTTTTGCAGTTTTTCTACCCAGCAAAATAGCTATTGGTAAGAAACATACTGCTGCAGACTCTATACAAAAAAGCACTTATAAAACCAATAACAAGGCTTTATTACCTAAAAACAGAATTGTCGCATATTATGGCAATTTTCGCGCCAAACGCTCTGGGGTTATTGGAGAATATCCAAGAGATCAGATGGTTAACATGTTATTGGAAGAAGTCGAAAAGTGGGAATTAGCCGACCCTAACACCCCCGTAATACCCGCTTTTGACTACGTAACCGTCATGGCCCAAAATGCCCCAACTTCTAATGGAAAATACATTTATAGGGAGCCTAGCGCCCAATTATTAGAGCTGATCAGTCTTGCAGAGGAAATCAATGGGTTAGTATTTTTAGATATTCAACCTGGCTTAAGCACATTAAAAGAGGAAATTCCCCTTCTTGATCAGTACTTAAAAGATCCGCGAGTTCACTTAGCACTTGATCCAGAGTTTGCTATGAAAAATGGCAAAATACCTGGGAAAACTATTGGTACTATGGATGCTAAAGAAATTAATTATGCCGTGAAGTATCTTGGGAATTTAGTACGCAAATACAATTTACCTCCCAAAATATTAGTTATTCATCGCTTCACCAAACCGATGTTAACTAATCATCAGGATATTTTAATTATTCCAGAGGTACAGGTTGTTATTGAGATGGATGGTTGGGGAAAACCTAATAATAAGAAAAAGACTTATAAAATAGTTATACAGGATGAGCCTGTACAATTTACGGGATTTAAGGTCTTTTATCACAATGATACTTGGAACAACGGCAGGATTATGCAGCCTAATGAAATTCTGAAGTTAAAGCCAAAACCGTTGTTTATTTTGTATCAGTAGCTCTCGCGTCATGCCCGCGCAGGCGGGCATCCAGCAATGAAGTTAAGGATGACGGTATCAGGAATTTTATTTATACCGTTAAAAAATATCCCGGATTCGTTAAAAATGGTAAAGTTTAATTATGAAAACACTAGAATCAAATATCATAAATTTATTTAAAGACAAAGGTGAAGTTTGGTTTAAAAAATTGCCAGAAATTGTTGAAGAACTTGCAGATACTTGGAATATAACAGAAATTAAGCCCGTAAATAACATGACATTTAATTATGTCATAAAAGCTATACAAAATAATCAAGATCCTGTGGTAGTCAAAATTAGTTGTGATGAGCAATTAATTATTGGTGAGACTAAGTCTCTTGAGCATTTTCATGGCCATGGAGCTGTTAAATTATTAGATCATAATACTAAATATCATGCCATTTTACTTGAACAAGCTCGACCTGGATCTACCATGAAGGAATGTCGCGTACAAAGTAACTTGGATTACCTTATGGATGAATATATAAAAAATGTAAAAAATCTTCATAGCTCACCTACTCCATCAGTTCAAAATTTTCCTGAAATTAAAAAATGGCTCAAAGTTTTTGACAGAGTCGATAGCTCTAAATTACCTGTTGGATTATCAGAAAAAATCGAAAAATTAGGATTAGAATTATGTGAATCACAAACCAATAAAATTTTATTACACGGAGATTTGCATCTTGATAATATTTTACAAAATGGCAATTCCTGGATTTCAATAGACCCAAAAGGAATTATTGGAGAAGCTGAATTTGAAGTTGCTGCTTTTGATTTTTTAAGTGAAAACGAGATTGAAAACTCTGATAATTTATCAAATTTATTTCATAGCAGAATTAACCTTATAGCTAAAAAATCTGAATTGAATCTAGATAGATTGCGTAAATGGTGCTTGGTTAGACTAGCTTTAGCTATTGCCTGGTGTGTTGAAGATAATGTTGATTCTAGTAAATGGGTAAGTTTATATAATATTTTTAAATCCGGCCACCATTTTTAATGGTGGCTTATAATTGTATTAATTACGCTACATAGAAGGCCTATGAGAGGAGCTACTGCCTGCAGCGCTTGCGCCATGCTGTATTCCTCTAAATCTAAGTGTATTTGGAAGACATCTATCTTTAAAAATTTTATAAACTTGAAGTAAAAAATATACCGAACAAATAAAAGTTCCAGCAGTAATAATATATTTTCCAGCTGTTTGAGCGTCATCTTTATTAAATAATAAGGAAGAAATTAAATTAGAAATGCAGACAATAAAGAATCCGCCACCAACTAAATCTAATGTGTTAAGAGAAAGTTGCTTTTGTGAAAAAGGAACCTGGCTGGCTTTGTTTCATTAGGGGTAAATATCTCTCATTTCTTTAATTACCTCAAATAATTCCGTACCTACAATTTCTTCTGGCGGATTTTTTATCTTTTCTAATTTATAAATATTTTCTTTATCATAAACAACAGCAAACTTTTCTGCTAAATCTAGCAAATATTTTTTCAAACCTTCAGTTAATTTGTCATTTTTATAATATACAAAAAGCAAATTATTAAATTTTATGAAAACTGATAAATAGTACATTCCACGTTGATACTTACCAGATAAAATCCCCGCTGGCTCATATCTATACTCTTTAAAATCTTTTTTAGATTTTTCTAATAATTTTTTTGCCTTTTCATAGTACTTTGTAAAATCCTGAGAATTATCAGATCTAACAGCCGCTACAATATAATTCCAGTATTGCGCTTTATCTTTTTGAATAATTTGAGCAATACTAAATGGCAAAATTGTTAATTCCAAAAATATAATAGTTATAACACCTAAGACAGTTTCAGCTAATCTTTCTAACATAAATGGTACTAGTGCAGCATTATTTGATGATAATAAGAAAAATAACCCGCACAGGCTCACTGTAAATAAAAATACTGCTAGATAATAAAATTTATTGCCAATCCAATAGGCTATAAAAAACATTAAAACTATTAAAAATCTAGCATATTCATGGGGATGAAAAATATACATCCCAACTGGCACTCCAACTAAAATACCAAGCATAGTGCCAACAAATCTCTCTGCGGCCTTTCTAATAGTGCTACCAAGCGTACCCTGACTTACAACTAATACTGTAAGAGCGGCCCACGTTGGGTGGGATAATTTTAATAAAGAACTTATAAATATCACTATTGCTATAGCACAGGATATTCTAAAATATCTAATCACTAAATATTTATCTATTTCAGAAACTAAATATGGACTACGATGAAGTGGCAATAAATATGATGAAAGTACTGTCAAAATACAACCACATACAAATGGGATTAGCATTTCAACTACTAAACTTGATTTAAAGCTTATTGGCATTATTAACAAATAAACTAAAATAGGCGCTGCTATAGACAACTGGCTAATCATTGCTATTGTATAAAAACACAAAAACATTGTGACCAAAAGACCAAGACAAAAAATCCACCAAGAATCATTCAAATACTCATGCAAGTAAAATCCTACAGTTATAAGAAAAATACCAGCTATAGTAAATTTAAGAAAATAATATAATTGCTCTAACCTAGTTTCACCATTTAATCCAAATCCAGAAAATGCCGTTGCATAGCAAAACCATAATGCCCATAATAAATTAGACTTTAGAATAAAAGATATGACAACGGCTATGCTTGTGGGAATTAAAAATAATAAGGCTCGATATAGTGAAGGGCTAATTTCTGGCATATCATTTTGTATAATTATATTATTTAGAGCTTAGCACAATGCAAAAAAATCAAAATGAAAAAGGGGCCAGGATCTTTTATTTAAACTCAATTAATTTGCTCTAAAATAGCGTCAACATTAACATAAGACCAATATTCAACTATTTTGTTATCTTTGACCTTATAAATCGTGCAGCCTGAATATTTAACCTTTTTATCAGTCGGATTAATGTTTTTGAATACTCCAGAATGCGTGCCCTCTGCATTCCATTGGCTTACTATTTTATCGCCTGATGCATAAACATCATAAAAATAAACTTTTAAATCAGGAAATGCACTAATCCACTCAGAAAAAATACTTTTTAAAGCATCAAGTCCTTTTGTTTCTTTTTGCGAGCTATGCAAAACTACATTTTCAGCAACAAAGTCAGACAATAATTCTAAATTTTTATCATGCCAAGCTGCTTGTTGAAAATTATTTATAATATTTATTAATTTCATATATATTTATACCTTTTGTGCCAATTTTTATGCCTAAATAATTTCAATTTTTTCAATAACAACATCTTCAACAGGAACATCTTGATGATAAGATTTAGTCGTAGTTTTCACACTTTTAATTTTATCAACTACATCAATTCCATCTGTTACTTCACCAAAAACGCAATAACCCCACCCAGCTTCAGTTGGTGATTTGAAATTTAAAAAGTCATTATTGTTTACATTAATGAAAAATTGCGAAGTAGCCGAATGCGGATCAGAAGTGCGGGCCATTGCGATAGTTCCAGTCTTATTTTTACCACCTTTATCAGCTTCATTTTTAACAGGTTTTTTTGTTTCTTTTTGTGATAAATCAGGATTTAAACCGCCGCCTTGAATCATAAAACCAGCGATAACGCGGTGAAATAAAGTATTGTCGTAATGCCCATCTTTGGCATATTGAGTGAAATTTGCACAAGTTTCTGGCGTATTTTCAGTATCTAATTTTACAGTTATATCGCCAAGATTAGTTTTGATAATAGCTGTGCTCATATTAATGCTCCAAAGTTATTTACTTTAAAAACGTCAATTCTAACACAGATGATAATAAATTGAATGGTGGCCAGAGGCAGAATCGAACTGCCGACACGAGGATTTTCAGTCCTCTGCTCTACCGACTGAGCTATCTGGCCATCCCTAAGAGATAACAAGCATTAAACAATATATCGCTTGTTATGTCAATCATTTATTCAGGAAAAAGAAACTTCTCCATTTCGCGGGCTAAAAATTCCCGATCTTTAGAATCAAGCGAACTTAATTTATATTCATTGATCAGAATAGTTTGCTGATTCAACCACATACTCCAAGCCTCCTTAGAAATATTGTCATAAATTCTCTTTCCAAGCTCTCCTGGCCACGGAGCGCGATTTAAGCCCTCAGCTTCTTTTTTTAATTTTTTACAAAATACTGTTCTTGTCATATTTAATCCTAAAAAACCATACTTCTCGTTTTACCACTACCACCATCCTGCTTTGGCTTTTTGCCACAAGGAAAAAGGTCAGAATCGGGAGATGGAATACACAGTATGTTACTAAATTTACCGCCACATTCCAACAAAGGAATTGGCTCCTCCGTCGGACCTTCTGTTATAAGCCCACGTTTTTTTTGCTTTAAAAATACTTTATATTTATCAACAAATCTTTCGTTAACTAAATCAATATCACCCTTAGCAACCAGATCAAAATTATCGCCGAGCATTTGAAAGTCGTCTTTAAAAACGCCCTTTTCTATAACTGCATTGAAACTAAAATGACGAAATATATTGCTCGCAAATAAATTGGTTAAATCTGCTGAAGCGCGACCAAAAGAGCCACCACTTGCTCCTGTTAATAATAATGATAATTTAACATCTTTCATCCAAAAATCTTTTATATTAACTTTTATAAAACCATCTAAATTTTTTATCATATCTTTAGTTTTTGCACCAGAAGTACGTAATGCAATGTCTACATTTAAAAATCCACGTGTATCTGATAAATCAGATAAAACCTGCATATATGGATTAATATCTATATTATTAATTCTAAATATTGTTTTTATTTTAGGATCTGCCTTATCTGCAAGATTTACATTTGAAATAAATCTAAGATTACCGCCAAGTGGTTTAAAATTTATATCTACAAAGCCTTGTCTATTTTTAAACCTAATATCAGTATCAATGGATTTTATATTTTCTTGCACTAAATATAATTCATCAGAAGTTATATTACTGGAAGATTCTAGGCTATTTAATACATCATCTTCTGAAACACCTCGACCGCTAAAATCTCCAAGTATATTAATTTTCCCACGAGCTAAGTCTGGCTTATTAATTACTTTTGATATGCTATCGAAGTCTATAGACATATTATAATTACCATGCCAAGTAAGAAGATCTAAATTATTAAGATCAATATTTTTTAAATTAAATTTAATATCAAATTTAGAATTTAATTTTGGAATATCTAATTTATCTAACGATAACGTATTATTTTTAAAAGAATAATAAACTGCTGTTTTTCCCAAATTTATATTTTTACCAACAGTGAGATTATCAGAATAAAATTCACCATTAAGCTCTAGGTTATCAATAACCTTACCAATCTCAAGACCACGAGAATGTAAATCTAATTTAGTATTAATTATTCCAGATGCCGGCAGGTCAATTTTTAAATCTTTTTTAACTTTATTTAAATCTAAATTTTCTATAATAGAATTTATTTTCCAGCTAAAATTTTCATGACTAAGCTCACTCTCTACACCTACTTCAAATTTTGATCCAAATACAAAAAATCTAAAATGATCTAGCCTTAATCTATCCTTAGTAACTTTAAGATCCGTACTAATATCATTAATTACTAAATCCCCAGCTTTAATTTCCTTTAACCTAACAGAAAATTTATTTAGAGTTATTACATCGGTAATTCGCAGACTATCTCCTTCTAAATTTAAATTATTAATTTCGTGAGTTTTGCCTTTTATAGTAATTTTTAAATCTAAATCACGAACAGCATAATCAGAAATAGAGAGACGCACCCATGGTCCTATTGGATTTTTATGAAGCGGGTAAGTTATTTTTAGTTGAGATTCTGATTTAATTTCTGGCTGATTTTTTTGTTCTTCTTTTTCATCCGGCAAAATAACATTGAGCTTTAAATTATCAAAATACATTTTGCTAATATTTACTTCTCCAAATAACAAAACTAATGGATTAACACCTAAAATAATATTTTTAGAAGAAAAGTTGGCATCTAACGGCAGTGTTTTATTTGAATCATAATTCATATCTTGAACTTCAATACCAATTGATGGAAACCGCACCCAAGATAATCTACCATTCAATACAAAAGTTCCTTTATCTAATTCGTTTAATTTGTTTTGTATATCTGATTTATAGTCATTTATATCAATAAAATATGTCGCTGTATATATAGCTATGTAAAAAATTATTATTAATACTAAAGGAAAATAGAGCAAAAATTTAAACGTCCGTCGCAACATTTTTTCGGTCCTGAAAAAGTTAATCCTATTATAAAGTTATAGTATAATTCCCTGATGAATTCCGCACTATATATAGAGAATAGAAACAAAATAAACAATTATCTATATGATATTGTTGATTCTAATAACAGCAAAATAAATAATGAGTTATTATACTTATTTAAAAATGGTGGCAAAAGAATACGCCCCCTATGCTGCTTATTAACATGCCAAATCTGTGGCTATCATAATAAAGACGCCATAAGTCTCGCAGTGCTACCAGAGTTAATACACACAGCTTCGCTTATTCACGATGATTTAATAGATAATTCAGATAAAAGACGTAACCAGCTTTCAATAAACTATAAGTATAATAATAAACTTAGTGGGACAATTGGCGACTGGTTATTCGCTAAAGTCTTTTTACTATCAACTAAATTTAATAATTTTGCCATTTCTGAAGAAATCATGCTCGTCACTAAAAAAATGGCCGAAGGCGAACTTCAGCAATTACAAAACAAAAAAAATTCTAGCTTATCAATAGAAAATTATATAACTGCTATTAAGGCAAAAACCGCTGTACTATTTGAAACTTCTTTTAAATTAGGCGCTTTGTTATCAACAAAAGATCAAGAAAAAATAGATAAATTAACAAAATTTGGTCTTTATTTAGGTGTAGCATTTCAAATTAGCGATGATATTCTTGATTATTTTGCCGATCCAACCAAACTTGGCAAAAATGTTGGTGATGATTTTAATAATCAAAAAATAACCTTGCCGCTGATTTATTATTTAAAGGAAATAAATATTTCTTCTAAAAATTTAAAATCTTTTTTTAAAAAAAATAATTTTTTAGATACCTTAGAAAATATGAGAAAAAATAATATCTTACAGAAATCTCAGGATATTATGGGCCAGCATATTGATAAGGCTATTCTACAATTGGAAATTTTTCCAGAAAGTGAGTATAAAAATTTGTTAGTTGGTATTGCAGAGAATATTAGTGTTAGGAAATTTTAATTAGAAACTGGATTCCCGCCTTCGCGGGAATGACGGGAAAACATTAATTATAAATAAAAAGCATTGATATAAAATTCTATAATTAATAAAATATTTTTAAGTAAATAAAATACTCAAGCAATATGGATAGTGCAATTTCTTCACAAAATACAACTACAAATACCAACCATTCATCTTATTCATTCCAAAGTGATATTAAAAATCTAACTAATTATTTAAAGCAACATATAATTGATCAAGATAAATTACTAAATAGAATATTAATAACCTGTTTTTGTAGCGGGCATTTGTTAGTTGAAGGTGCTCCGGGGCTTGCTAAAACTAAAACAATTAAGACTTTTGCATCTTGTATTGATGGCAGCTTTCAGCGCATTCAATTTACCCCTGACTTATTACCGGCAGATATTACAGGCACGGAAATTTATCGCCCTGAAAATGGCTCTTTTAATTTTCAGTCTGGCCCTATTTTTAATAATATTATTCTTGCTGATGAAATAAACCGTGCACCTGCTAAAGTTCAATCTGCTTTATTAGAAGCAATGGCTGAGCAGCAAGTAACTATCGGTAAAAAAACTCATAAATTACCAAATTTATTCATGGTCATGGCCACGCAAAACTCTCTTGAGCACGAAGGAACATATCGCCTGCCGGAAGCTCAACTTGATAGATTTTTAATGCACATAAATTTGGGTTATCCAAACGCAAATGCCGAGCTTGCTATTTTGCGCTGCATACAAAAAGAAAATCTCGAGTGTTTCTCAACAAAAAAAGCAGTTTTGCCAAATATATCGCAAGAAAATATTAATCAAATTAAACAACAAATATTAAATATCAATATTAATCCGAATATTGAAGAGTATATAGTTAGATTAGTACTTGCCACACGTAATCCGGAAAAATATAAGCCTGAATTAAAAAATTATTTAGAATATGGAGCAAGCCCACGAGGAACTATAAGTCTTGCACATGCCGCCCGCGCCCATGCCTGGCTTGATAATAGAAATTATGTTATTCCTGAAGATGTAAAAAATTTAGCGCACGATGTTTTACGTCATAGAATAGGAATATCGTATATAGCTGAAGCTGAAAATATAACTACCGATCAAATATTAAGCGAAATTATTAGATTAGTTGCAATTCCATAAATCATGCATAAATTATTACAACAGCACAATGGAGCTGATATAAGTTTTAATGATTTAATTAAATTAAAAGCAATTGCGGCACAATATAAAATTAATTTAAAACAAAAAAATAAGAACAATAAAATTAATAATATAATCAGCAAAATTAAGGGCCGCGGCATGGAATTTGCCGAGGTACGGGAATATTTACCAGGCGATGATGCGCGCAGTATTGACTGGCGAGTAACTGCCCGTACTGGCACACCTCATACTAAAGTATTTCAGCAAGAAACTAGTCAGCCGATATTAATTATCGTTGATTTATCAAATAACATGCAATTTGGCACAAAAAATGCTTTTAAATCAGTAATTGCCATGCAACTTGCTGCCATTTTTGCATTTATTACTGAAAAAAAGCGTGAGAATTTAAGTTTTGTTATTTTTAATGATTCTGAAAAATTTGAATTTTTAAAAAATAAAAAGATAATTAATAATACTAATTTATTTATAAAAAACTTAGTGGATTTAAATAAAGTTAATAATGATTATAAAAATCAAAAATATGATTTAAATAGTGTTCTTGATGAGTTGGGATGTAAGAATGTCAATAATAACTTGATTATTGTTTTAAGTGATTTTATGGACTTCAAGCCTAATATAAACATATTAGCTAAAAAAAACGATATCATTAATATCCGCATAATAGACCCAACAGAAAAATACGTGCCGCCGCAAGGATATTATCCAATAAACTATGACAATAATTTCTTCAACTTGAATTTAAATAACAAAAAAATCCAACAAAAATACCAAGAAGTTTTTCTAGCCCAAGAACGAAATTTTACGAATTTATGCCGTGAATTAAAAATAAATCACAGCGAAATTTTAACTAATGATAATTTAATCACCAAACTGCCGTGGATAACGAGAAATTAGCGCAAGCTTTAGCACAACTAAAAGATATTCATTTACCAAATGAAATATCCAAATACCCACCTGCCCCTATTTATTTTATTTTATTTTTTAGCGCTGCTTTTATATTTGTATCTATATTTTTTTATAAAAGATACCAAAGTAAAACTAAAAATAAAAAATATGCGCTCAAACAACTAAAAGAAATAAAGTTACTAACTCTTATGGGAGATGATTTAAATGCTATTCAAGACTTGTCAATTTTATTACGACAGGTAGCCCTAACCGCTTTTCCACGCGAAAATATTGCAAGCTTAAATGGAGCTGATTGGTTAGAATTTTTAGATAGCATATCTAGCACAACAGAATTTACAAACGGCTCCGGACAAATATTAGCAACCGCCCCGTTTCAAAAACAATTTGATGATTTTCCTGAAAAATTAATAAAAATATCAGAAAGATTAATTAAGAAAAATTTGTAATAAAACTATATGATAGAATTTGCCTATAAATATTTATTTATTTTACTTCCACTACCTCTTTTAACTTATTATTTATTACCACAAAGCAAAAATAATAATTTCAAAATCACATCTGGAATAAGGTTTCCGCATTATAATTTATTTATCAACAAGCTTGATCAAAGCAATAATATTAAAAATAAATATTTAAATTTAATACTATATTTTTTAATTTGGTTATTTCTAATTACTGCTTGTGCGAAGCCACTGTGGATTGGTGCACCATTGAACTTTCTTAAACATGGACGTGATTTAATGCTTGCCATTGATATTTCTGGCAGTATGGATGAGCGTGATATGACTGGAAATTACCGAATTAATCGCTTAGATGTTGTTAAATATATTGGTAGTGAATTTATCGAAAAACGCGTTGATGATCGCATTGGAGTTATTTTATTTGGCTCTAAAGCTTATTTATACAGCCCCTTAAGCTTTGACCACGATATGGTTACCAAAATGCTACAAGATGCCCAAATTGGCTTTGCCGGAACTTATACAGCAATTGGTGATGCTATTGGTCTTGCAATCAAACAATTTAAAAATTTAAATAATCAAGAATTAGTTTTAATACTGCTTTCTGATGGTGGCAATACTAGTGGTGCCGTTGATCCAATTTCTGCTGCTAAAGTTGCAAAAGATCAGGGGATAAAAATTTATACCATAGGTATTGGCGGTAAAAGTACTGGGGTTGGCGCGAGACAAAGCCTAGATGAAGATACTTTAAAAGAAATAGCAACTATAACTTCTCGCCAATATTTTCGTGACACTGATGAAAAAAGCTTGCAACAAATTTACGCAACAATTAATAAATTAGAGCCTCTTGGCGAAGATAGCGTGGTATTTCGCCCAATAAAAGATTTATTTTATTGGCCTTTATCGTTGGCGTTATTTTTATCCTTGTTTTTATTTATAAAAAATAATATCTATAAACATATATGAATATTAATGATTTGATCCAAAATTTTCATTTCTTAAGACCAAATTGGCTATATGTACTGCCACTGATTCTACTACCACTTCTACTAGTTAAATATTTAAATTTAAAACAAAATAATTCTTGGCGTAAAATTTGTGATGCTAAATTACTCGCATCACTTGAAAATCATAGTAATAGCGTTATAAATAATAAAAATAATTTAATATTAATATTATTAGCTTGGGTGACTACAATTTTAGCACTTGCAGGCCCAACCTGGTCGATGCGTGAAGTTAAATCTTTTAATCCTAATAATGCTTGGGTTATAGCATTAGAAGTCAACTCGTCTATGCTTGAAAATGATGTCAAGCCTTCACGCTTAGAATTTGCTAAATTTAAAATTTATGACTTTTTGCAGAAAAAACCAGCTGGTTTATTTGGCCTAGTGGTTTTTAGCAAAGAAGCTTTTGCTGTTTTACCACTTACAGAAGACACTGCAACATTTAAAAATATGTTACCAGCAATTAAGCCTGAGATAATGCCAATTGATGGTGAAAATATCAGCGCTGGATTATTACAAGCTAAAGAATTATTCGATAATATGCCAGATACCATTGGCAATGTATTATTAATTACCGATGGCCACGCTGATACCGTCGCAATAAAAACAGCAGCAAAATTAGCAGCCAATGACTATCCAGTATCAGTATTGGCAATTGGGAAAAATGCTGACAATATTTCACTACAAAAATTAGCCAAAGATGGCGATGGAATTTATCTTACAGCAACAGGAACGGATCTTGATTTAAATCAATTAATAAAAATTACGCAAGAAAAGCATACAGATTTTCATAATAGTACCAATAAAAAAGTTCAAAGCTGGATTGATCAAGGTTATAACTTATGCTTTTTATTATTATTTTTTACTTTATTTTATTTTCGCCGTGGCAATATAGCTTTATTCCCAATTTTATTTATCTTGCCGGTAAATAATTCTCACGCAAGCTTCAATGATAATTTATCCAATAAAATTTTATTATCCAAAAATCAGCGTGCTTTGAATTATTTTAATGATAAAAAATATGATAAATCTCAAGCTTTATTTACTGATAATAACTGGCAAGCTGCGGCAGCATATAAAAATAAAAATTATGACGTATCGCAAAAAGTATATATTGAAAATAAAGACTATTATAATTTAGGCAATGCATTGGCACAAAGCGGTAAAATATCTGAGGCAATTCAAGCCTATAAACTTGCTTTAGAATCTGATAGCAATAATCAAGATGCTGAATATAATAAGAAATTATTAGAAAAATTTTTAAAAGATCAGGAAAATAAGGATAAAAAGAAAGAGCAAAATAAAGATAAAGAGCAAGATCAAAATCAGGACAAGAATCAGGACAAAAAAGAGAATAAACAAGAACAAGATCAACAAAAGCCTGACGATAATAAGCAAGAAAAAAATAATAAAAAAGATAAAAAAGAAAATGACCAGCAAGATGGATTGCCGCGCAGCGAAGCTGATCGCAATGACGAAAATAAGAAACAACAAAAACAGCAGCAGCAAAAAGAAGTAAAATTAAACCAATGGCTGCGAAATATTCCCGATGACCCTGAAGAATTACTAAAAAATAAGTTTAAATATGAATATTACAAAAGATTACAAGGCAGAGGATAAAAAGTTAAAAATAAGAGCTATATTGCATATTCTAACTCTTTCCCTGTTTGCAATAACAACTATAATCAACTCTTGCTATGCGCTAACTACAGTAAATATTAATAGCAAAAAAGTCTCGCAAAATGATTTACTAACTCTCGAAATTAAAACTGACAGCATAATTCACTCTGATCCAGATTTTTCATCTTTAAATAAAAATTTTGAAGTTATTGGCAACTCAAAACAGTTTTATCAGGCAAATATCAATGGTAAGGCATCACAAGATACTATTTGGGAAATAACTTTATCTCCTAAAAAAATTGGTAATTTAACTATTCCATCTTTTAATATTAATAAAGATAAAACTACACCTATAAATATTATTGTCAAAAAAGAAGCTGATGATATTATCAATAACCAAGAAGTAAAAGATATTTTTATTAAAACTTCACTCGAAAAAAACAAAATTTATCTTAATCAAGAAAATATTTTAACGATCAAAATTTATGTCGCAAATGATGTTCGCGTTAATCAACTTGATATTCATAACGATAACAATCCAGATTTTCAAATTATTCATATAGCCGATACTAACTCGCGCACTACAATCAATGATCGTGGATATATTTTAATTACTAGAAAATACGCAGTATTTCCAAAAAAATTAGGCAAAATTGATATTGATGGTTTTTTCTTAACCGGCGGCATGGCGGACTCGCATAGAAGTAATGGTGCTGATTCTTTTTTCAATTTTGTAAGTTATAAGCTTATTCGCATAGCTGCACCAGGAAAAACATTAGAGGCAACAGAAAAACCTTCCGGATTTGCGGCACCTTATTGGCTACCGGCTAATAATCTAACTCTTGAACAAGAATTTGATTTTGATAAAAACTTAAAGCCTGGTGATGCTATTACCCGTAAAATAAAAATTAAAGCAACTGGCCTACCAGCAAATTTATTACCAGAGCCAAATGAGTTAATTGAAAAAAGTAATGATTTTAAAATTTATCCAGATAAAGCTACTTTTAATAACGAAATAATTAATGGCGAATTGGTTGGCACAGTTGAACAAAGTATTTCTTTTATTTCAAGTAAAGCTGGTAATTTTTCGCTGCCAGAAATTAACTTAGCCTGGTGGCGCACTGAGCATGATATGGTGCGTAATGCATATTTAGCTGGAAAAGATTTTGTTATTAATAATGCAAATATAGATCAACAGAATATAAATACTGAAAATTCAGAAAATATAGATAATAAAAGCATAAGTATTAAAAATAAATATCAAAATAATTCTAATTATTTACTATATTTAATAATAATTATATTAAGTTTTATATCAGCAATATTAGGATTTAAATTAATAAAAAATAATAAAAAAAACAAAAATTTAAACTCTTCTGGTCTTTTTAAACAAAAATTAAAATTACTAAAAAAATATTGTTTTGATAATAATTATCAAGAT